>NZ_JBPFDQ010000095.1:0-20668 GCF_059415045.1 Ferdinandcohnia sp. SAFN-114
CAAATTAATGAAAAAGTGTTAAATTTAATATGGATAGGTGTTTTATATATGTCTCATTTGGCTAGGTCAGTTCACTCAACTTCTTCTTTTTCAATATAGTAAGAGTGTGATTGTAGAAATAATTGTTCGATTACTTGTTTAAGTTGTTCGATATTTCCCGGCCAATCGTATTTTATAATCTCATCCATGGCTTCCTGACGAATCCCTATGACTCCATTTCCATACTTCGGATGTAATTCAGTAATAAATAGATGAACTAAATCCTCAATATCCTCCATACGTTCCCGGATTGGTGGTATATGGATTGTTAGTTGCGCCAAGGCATTATATAACTCTTGATGGAAAGAACCACTTTTCACCTTATCTCCTATATTTTCATCGGAGGACACAATCCATTTTAGTTTTTTACCATTACCATTAATATAAACTTGATAGAGTTCCTTTTGAACATATGGGTTTAATTTATGGATGTTTCTTAAAAAAACAACACCATCTGATAACGTAAGAAAAAAGCCTTCATTGATTTCTTTAAGTTGTTCCGAAGTTAATTTTTCGCAATTTAAAAGAATAAATGGTTCACTTTGTGACCTTCTATTTTGGTAAATCGATTGAGCTGCTACTGATTTCCCAGTCCCCTCTTCACCTAAAATCCAAACAGTATCATCCTTTTTACTGTATTGCTCAATTTTCTTCAAGACATTTTTAATCTGTTCGCTCTTTCCTGAAAAAGGAGAAAAGGTTGAATCTGGGGTATGAATTTCGATTGCATTTACGTTCATCCCTTCTCCTTGGTTAGCAGATTCATTAGGGAGATTATTTTCTATAAATAGAACAATATGATTTTCGTTGGGACAAGCTGTTAATTTCCAAAATGAATCATTTATGTGTATTGTTTTTGAAATCTTTTGACCTGTAATAACTATTTCTTGTATTAAATTTCTTATCGTATCTGAATTCTTTACCTTTACCCAATTAAAATCTTGATTGAACCGTTCATTGCTGTAAATGACCTCTTCATCTTCGTTAAGAACTCCAATTGCTTGCTCGCTACAACTTAGAATGGTTTTATAAAAAGAAACATCCTGTTGTAATTGAGAAAAGACACGGTAGGCTCTTCTTGTTTCTTCTAATGCGTCAATAATTGCCTCTTTACCTGATGTTATTAGAACCCCGGTTAAACCTAACTCTTTAGCAACTTGGACCGTAACCACATCACCTATGACCACTTCATAACCTTGTTTTTTTAGATTTGTTAACATTTCTTTTACTTCTATTTCTTTTGTAATCGTTAATGTTTTAATATCAAAATCCAGGAGTTTACATATTGTACCGGCGCCCTGTGTAATATTGGAGAAGCCTACAATCGCGGCTTTTCGCGAAAATCCTTTAACCATCGTTAAAATACGCAACACATCATAGCCAGAAACTTGAATATCAATCACCGGTATTGAGACAGACTCCTGAATTAAGGAAGCTGTCCCCCCACGACTTATAATGACATGGTAACCGTCTTTTTCAGCCTCTTTTGCAATGGCTACTCCTTCATGCAAGTTTCCTAGTTCAATCTGGAACTCAATATCATTAACATCTTGTGTGACTTCTTTCATTATTTCATATAATCCCTCGTAAGGGACAATTGCCAATGCCTTAATCATTTCTCCATCACCCTTGGCTTGATTTAACCATCCTATTATTTGTTACTTTTTGCTAACACCTTGTTCATACTTCCGCTTATGTACCCTTGTAAGTCAAGAGTGACATATTTATAACCGAATACCTGCAGGTTTTCGATAATTTCTTGATGATTGGCTAATATGCGTTCCATGTCTTGAGGCTCTACCTCAATTCTAGCAATATCCTCATGCGTCCGAACACGTACTTGTTTAATTCCGAGCCCTTTAATGTATTCCTCTGATCTTTCAACTTTTGTTAACTTTTCTTGCGTTATCTTTTCACCATAAGCAATCCTTGATGATAAACATGCAAACGAAGGCTTTTCCCAGGTTGGTAAATCTAATTGCTTTGAAAGTTCACGTATTTCTTCCTTAAAAAGATTCGCTTCTTGAAGTGGACCACGTACACCATGTTCTTTGGCCGCTCGTACACCAGGACGGTGTTCACTCATATCATCTGCAATTAAACCATAGACAACGTTCTTAAATCCTTTTTCACGCATGATTGGAACGATTTCCTCGAATAACCCATTTTTACAAAAGTAACAACGGTTCCTATCATTTTCCGCATAACCTGGAATGCTCAGTTCAGAAGTTTCAATCACTTGATGTGTCGCACCGATCTCTTTGGCAAGCTTCTTTGCTTCCTCTAATTCACTCGATGGATATGTTTCAGAATCGGCCGTAACCGCTAAAACCTTCTCTGCTCCCAAAACGTCAATGGCTACTTTTAGCAGAAATGTACTGTCTACTCCACCAGAAAAAGCAACCACTACATTTTCCATCTCTCTCAATATTTCCTTAAGTCGTTCATACTTTTCTCGCATTCTTTATTCCACCTATATCATAAATTTAGTAGTAAACAAGTGATACTTAATAGATTATAGTGTATTAAATCTAAATAACTTTGCATTTTGCAACACTTTTCATTATAAGCGATTTATAACCAAAGTAAAAGAATATACTAAAGCGATTTCATTTATGGCATAAATTGCATGGGCAATCCAATCTAATTCCTCGTTAGCTTTTATCGTAAGGCTGTTTTCGCAAACTTTGTTGTTTTTATATCGTTGACTTCCACTTCAGATGGACGCTTTCCCCGGGCGTGGTTTGAGCCTCCTCAACGAAATGTGGAGGCGGCTTGCACAGAAACGAGAAAATTTGCCGACTAAAGCGCCACGTCCTGTGGCGAAGTCGGCACTAGCACGTCGTGTGCGTCGGAGACCCCGACAAAGAGGCGTATTTTGCCTCTGAAGGAGGAGTTGAAATTTCTCGAGTTTCTATCCGCTGCAACTGGACAGGTCGCTGCCTCTCCTGCGGGGTCTCAAGTCTCACGCTTTTCCCGCTGGACATTGAATTTGCTTCTTTGAAATAACCCACGCACGAAGAAAATGTGAATACATTTTCGAGGAGTCGCCACCTTACGCTCCAATCAACTAGTTTTGCCTTTATTATCAGAAAGCAACAATCTTTTAGAAAAGAGCCTATCGTAAAGAAAAAGAGCTCAACACTGAGCTCTTTTAAGGTTCTTTACTTTATGAACTTAGATAAACATGTTAGCAATTAAGAGAAGAATGAATCCTGTGAACCACATAAGAGTCGTTGGTACTGACCAAACCAAGATTTGCTCTTTTACATTTTTAATACCTAGCATACGGTTTACTACCCAGAAGAAGCTATCATTAAAGTAAGAGAAAATAAGTGATCCTAATGCAGCAGCTTGAGCAGCAAGTGCCATGTTCACATCTAATTGAGCTAAAATTGGCGCTGAAATAGATGCTGCAGTTATCATCGCTACTGTTCCACTACCTTGAACTAAACGAACCATACTAGCTACAAAGAAAGGAATCAGAACTGCTGGTAGCGGTAGGTCTGCTATTTGTTGAGCAATGTAATCCCCTGTACCACTTGTACGCAATACGTTTCCTAGTGCACCACCTGCACCTGTTACTAGTAAGATAATACCAGCATCTTGAATACCTTTTTCCATTTCTTCAAGCGTTGTATTACGACTTAGTTTTCCTGCTAATGCATAAATTGCTGTGATTAAACCAAGTCCAACTGCTATGATTGGTTGACCTAAGAAATTAAAAATTCCATAAACACCTTCTGTTAATTCTAAAGCTGATAAAGTTGTATTGATAAAAATAAGGATAATCGGAATTAAAATTGGTAAAAACGATCTTGCAAATGAAGGAAGTTCTTTTGATCTTTCATTTACAATTTCCAATAACTCTGGGTAGGTCATTTCCGTTTCAGGTCTAACATATCCAGATTCTGATTCTTCACTTGGGAGTTGATAAATCTTCTTACCGAGCCATTTCGCATATAAAACCCCTACAATCATTAGAGGTATACCAAATCCAAGACCTAAAGCGATCATTAGACCAATGTCTACTCCGAAAATCCCTGCAACACCTAATGGACCTGGAGTTGGAGGTACAATGGAGTGTGTAAGCACAAGTCCAACCGCTAATGATACACCAATCGCTATAACTGATTTACCTGTTTTCTTTGAAAGTGTCTTTACTAATGGATTTAAAATAACGAAAGCTGAGTCAACAAAAATCGGAATGGAAATAATATAACCCGCTATTGCCATTGCCCACTCTTCTTTTTTCTTACCAACAAATTTAATTAATGAATAGGCTAATGTTTCGGCAGCACCTGTTATTTCAAGAATACGACCCATCATAACACCTAATCCAATTACAATACCTACTGAAGCTAATGTACTCCCGAATCCTGCTGAGATAGCTCCAGCAACATCACCAGGAACCATTCCTCCAACAAGTCCAGCGATTGAAGCTCCTATTATAAGCGCTAGAAATGCGTGAATTTTTGTTTTTAATACAAGTAAGATTAATACGATTACCCCGAGTATTAGCCCGGAAACCATTTGGATGCCTGACGGTTCCATTTTATTACTTCCCCCTTAATTTGAAGATGTGCTTTTTATTTGAATTGAAATAATGGATGGATGAGATACCAGCTTTCATTTTTTGTAAAGGTCTGTTAGAATATACCGATTATTACCGCTTACTAAATTTCTTATTTACAAGTATACGGTTACATTTATTTACATCGGTATAAATAAGACTATTACACTTGAGCTAATCAATAGATGATCTTGTAAATAAAACTTTCTATTTAAGGACAATGATTTCGATAATATTGTGTACAATTCCACTAGCATCTACTATCCATCCCCAAGAAAGAACTGCAAGTGCTTACATATGGACGATAAAAATAAGTGGCAGGAACCACTAGAATATTAGTCCTATATTTAGGTAAAATTGCAACACATTTTTTAAAGTTTTATCTAAAAGCTAAATTGGTCGCCCAAGAAATGTTGCGTATCGCATCATTACTTGTTCTTTAACAGATTCTATACTGTTCTAATAAACTTGTCAAGTAGACAATAACCGATAATTTGTTCATTTTTACAACAATATACTCATTCTGCTTACAAACATCTAGATATAGCAAACTAAGTGTTGCATCATTGTTAAACTTTGCTACACGCAATATGAACCGGTACTTATTTCCTATTCTGAAATAACAGAAGATGCTCTTACATATTTAAGAAAACCATATATTTCAACCATTAGTATGTAAGAAATATTCTTGCAATATAATTGCCACAGTTGAAACCAAATTATTACCTCCCTGTTCTTTTTCTACAGATTTTCTATGATACGATTATTGAAAATTAGCAACCAAAGAATATGGAGGGTAATTAAATGCTAAAAAAAATGGTAGCGATCTTAACAGGTACTGTACTCTCAGTAACAGTAAGTGCTAATGTACATGCTTCAATGATTACAGTACAAAAAGGAGATACCCTTTGGGATCTATCACGCGCACAAAATACATCCGTTAAAAATACTAAAATGTTGAATCATCTTTCAACTGACCTCATTCACCCTGGGGATGAACTATTTATTGCACCAGAAAAACAATATACGGTTAAGAAAGGCGACACATTATGGGACATCGCCATTCAACATCAGGTAAAGGTTTCACAATTAAAGGAATGGAACCAATTACATAGTGATCTTATCCATCCTGGATTAAATCTAGTAATCTTTGAAGGTGCAAAAACAGTTGCAGCAGCTGTTGGAGAAAAGCCAGTACAATCAGTTACAGGAACAACAAAAGAAACTACAAGCACAGTTACAACTGATAAAAAGACAATTAAGAGCACCCCTGTAGCGCCAGCGGCAACTACAGAAAAGCAAAAAGAAAGTGCACCTGTAGCACCCGCTACTGAAAAACCAAAAGAAAACTCAACTAAAGAACAACAAGCAGCATCAACAACGAATACAAGTCAGAAGGAAATAACTGTAACTGCTACAGCATACACCGCTACATGTGATGGATGTTCGGGTATTACATCTACTGGAATTAACTTAATGGAAAATCCAGATGCAAAGGTAATCTCTGTTGACCCATCTGTCATTCCACTTGGCAGCAAAGTTCATGTAGAAGGATATGGAGAAGCAATTGCAGGAGACACTGGTGGAGCCATTAAAGGAAATAAAATTGATATATTTATTCCATCCAAACAAGATGCCATTAATTACGGTGTTCAACAAGTAAAAGTAACAATTTTAGACTAAGAAGTTATCTAACGATAAAGACCCTACAAAACATTAGACTTAGTGTTTTGTAGGGTCCCTTTTATTTTTTTGGAAAACGGCTTACTGATATTATATAGAAGATAATCGTCATTCTATTATCCATTCATTTTTAGTACCCACGATACTTCCTCTTTGTTGAATCCCTTTTTAATTCTAAAGAAGCACCTAGTCTATTTACCGTTCAACTACTTATAAAGCACATAAAAGTTTCGACAATTTCCCCTCCTTTCCAAAAACTATTCTAATAAAAAGTACCTGTTCGAAAGTGAAGTATATAGTCCTTATCATTTCAAAACTCCGTAAACATGAGCATTACTAATACATAACGAAAAAATTTCTTTCTAATTAACAAAATTATAATTGATTTCTGAAAACTATTTCTATATAATTGCAACTAATTCCTTATTTAGATAATAAACTATATTTAAAGTATTTTAAATTGGTAGTGAAAATTAAATTATTATCCTTTTGTGATAGTCGTTTAGAAAAAAGTACTGAAAGGGGGAGATTAATTGCATTATGAATTAGATGAACTGGACAGTGGCATTATTCGACATTTATCAGTTGATGGGAGAATGTCGTTTAAAGACCTTGCCTGCAAATTAAATGTAACAGAAAAGACAGTAAGGCTTCGTTACAAAAGCTTAATCGAAAAAGAAATATTGAACGTAGTCGGTATTGTTGATCCACTTACTGTTGGAATTAAGGCTGGAGCCATTATTTTAATTAAGGTTCATCCTAAGTCTATTGAAACTGTTGTAAAGGACTTACAGGAAATTAAATGGATTCGCTATATTTCATTAATTTCAGGCAAATATCAACTTCTTATACAAATAGCGGTTAAAGATCAAAAGAAAATCACAGATACGATCATTCTTTTAAATGACAACGAAAAAATACTGGAAATTAATTCAATTGTACAGCTTGATGTATATAAAAATACATTTGAATTTATCTAATGACAAGATTTTTAACATCTTAATTCTAATGAAAAAGGGAGAGAGTTTGATGAAAATATTTATTTCTGCTGATATGGAGGGTATTTCTGGTGTTGCTACCAATCAACAATTAAAAACCCCGAGTGAGTATCAACGCTTTCGTAAACTAATGACAGCTGATGTAAATGCTGCAATCGAAGGGGCATTTAATGGTGGTGCTACAGAGGTAGTCGTAGCTGATGGGCACGGTAATATGTCCAATATTATTATAGAAGAATTAGATTCTAGAGCTCGACTAGTATCAGGTAGCAATAGAGTGATGTGCCAACTTGAAGGTCTTGATGAAACATTTAGCGGTATTATGTTTGTTGGTCATCACGGACGTGAAGCTGGGTCTGATGTAACAGTAATTAGTCATACATTGGCTGGTATTTGTGTAAAGGAAATGAAAATTAATGGCAAGGTTGTTGGGGAAACAGAAATGAATACAATGGTTGCAGGTTCTTTTGGTGTCCCTGCTATTTTCATTAGTGGAGACGATGCGTATGTAAAAGAAGTGAAAGAAACCTTGCCTAACGTAGAAGGGGCAGTAACCAAAAGGGCTGTTGATCGTTTTTCTGCAGAACTTCTACATCCTGAAGTAGCGCAAACTATCATTCGTGAGAAAGCAGAAAAAGCTGTTGAACGTATTGGAGAGTTTACACCTACTAAAGTGAATGGCCCCATTACATTTGAAATTGATTTTAAAGGCCCACAACAAGCTAAAATGACAACAACTCTTCCTACTGTTGAACTTATTAGTCCAACAAAGATTCGCTTCACTTGTGATGACATGGTGACAGCATACAAACATATGTGGGGTTGTGTCATTATTGCAATGGCAGCTACAAACGGTGTGCTAGGTAGTGTAAATTCATAACTTCTCAATCTATAAAAAAGTAAAAACTTAAACCCATTTTTTTGTGTTAAGCTCCTGCGCCTGTCCCTCCCTCTACAATCTTGTAAGAAATTTATAGGTTGTGAGGCAGAGGAATGTGCATAAGTTTTTCATATTCTGGAGGTGTTTTGTTACATGTATATAGTTAAACGATTCTTTACCATGTTACTTACGATTTGGATAATAGCTTCTCTAACTTTCATAATAATGAAATTTATCCCTGGTGATCCATTTGCGTCTGACTCTAATGCACTACCACCAGAAGTGTTAGAAAATATGCGAGCAAAGTTTAATTTAGATGAACCATTACCCGTTCAATATGCTCTCTATTTGAAAAATCTCGTAATGCTAGATTTAGGTCCTTCCATTCAATCGGAAACTCGTACAGTAAACCAGATTATTTCGGACGGATTCTCCGCATCTGCAATTCTCGGTCTTCAGTCCATTATTATTGCACTTGTAATTGGACTAATGTTAGGGATTGTTGCTGCCTTAAACCATAACCGATTCCTGGATTATACATCGATGATTATTGCCATAATCGGTATATCAGTACCTAGTTTCATATTAGCACCATTTTTAATTAAATATTTTGCAGTTGAATGGGGACTTCTCCCTGTTGCTTCTTGGGGTACATGGCAGCATACCATACTTCCTTCATTAGCATTAGCAACAACACCTTTAGCTGTTATCGCTAGATTTATGAGGTCTAGTATGCTTGAAGTCATGAACCAAAACTATATAAAAACGGCAAACGCTAAGGGGTTATCAACAACGAATTTAGTTTTAAAACATGGAATACGAAATGCAATATTACCTGTTGTATCTTTTATTGGTCCTTTATTTGTTTCATTAATCACAGGTACATTCGTAATTGAAAAAATATTTGCAATACCGGGAATTGGCCGTTACTTCGTAGATAGTATTTTTAATCGTGATTATCCGGTAATCATGGGTACAACAGTATTCTTTAGTACGATTCTTGTTGTGACTCTTTTTGTGATTGATATTTCATATCGTCTCATTGATCCTAGAATTAAGTTATCAAGTAAGGGGGATTAACATGATAGAAAAAAGCGTAGATCATTCCCTATTTCGTCCGGCAGATCCAAAAAAACTAAAGGCTGATCCAATACAACGACCAAGTCTGAGTGTTTGGAAAGAAACAGTATTAAGTATTCTTAAAAATAAGCTTGCTATATTTGGTCTTGCTCTATTAGTTGTAATCATGTTTTTCGCTATTTTTGGACCGATGATGGCACCATACTCGGCCTCCGATCAAGACTTAACGAAAACAAACCTGGCTCCTTCTGGTGAACATTGGTTTGGAACAGATGATTTAGGTCGTGACATGTGGGTTAGAACATGGATGGGTGCTCGAATATCCCTAACCATTGGTCTTGTTGCAGCCGTAATTGATTTATTCTTAGGGGTTGTAATCGGGGGAATCTCTGGTTATATGGCAGGTCGCGGAAAGCTAGGAGATCGAATTGATAGTGGACTAATGAGAATAGTAGAAATCCTTTATGGAATCCCATACCTGTTAGTCGTTATTCTTTTGATGGTGATAATGGAACCTGGGGTAACCACCATAATAATTGCACTATGTGTAACGGGGTGGGTCGGGATGGCCAGAATTATACGTGGACAAGTTCTGCAATTAAAATCACAAGAATACGTATTGGCAGCACAAAAACTTGGTACTTCACATGCAAAAATAATTTCCCGACATTTAGTACCAAATATGATGGGGATTATCATCGTCAATTTAACATTTTCCATTCCAAGTGCAATCTTTGCTGAAGCATTTTTAAGTTTCCTAGGACTGGGAGTACAAGCTCCATTCGCAAGCTGGGGTACCATGGCAAATGATGCATTAGGGGTTATTTTAAGTGGACAGTGGTGGCGTTTATTTTTCCCTGCAGTGTTAATCTCATTAACAATGTTTGCATTTAATGCATTTGGTGATGGATTACAAGATGCTCTTGATCCAAGATCTCGAGATTAGGAGGTTTTTAGATTGGCCCATTTATTAGAAGTTAAGAATTTAGAAGTTAATTTTAAAACGTATGGAGGAGAAGTCAAAGCTGTACGTGACGTATCCTTCCATGTAAATAAAGGTGAAATACTTGCAATAGTCGGTGAAAGTGGTAGTGGTAAAAGTGTTACGGTTCAATCTATTATGGGATTGATTCCAACTCCTCCGGGTATTATTAGAGGCGGTACCATTCACTTTCACGATAAAGATATTCTAAAGATGTCCAAAAAAGAAATGCGAAAAATTAAAGGTTCAAAAATTAGTATGGTTTTCCAAGATCCGATGACATCCTTAAATCCTACCATGCGCATTGGGAAGCAAATCGAAGAAGGGCTTATCCTTCACCAAGGATTGTCTAAAGATGATGCAAAAAAACGAGCGATTGAAATGATTAAACTCGTTGGTATTCCAAACCCCGAAGAGCGATATAATCAATTTCCACATGAATTCAGTGGAGGTATGAGGCAAAGAGCGATGATTGCAATTGCCTTATCGTGTAATCCGGAGTTGTTAATTGCAGACGAACCTACAACGGCACTTGATGTAACGATTCAGGCACAAGTCCTTGAACTAATGAAGGATTTACAAAGCAAATTAGACACTTCTATTATTCTAATAACACACGACCTTGGTGTAGTTGCTGAAACTGCACAACGTGTAATTGTAATGTATGCAGGGATGATGGTCGAAAGCGGAACTGTCTTTGACCTATTTGAAAATCCAAAACACCCTTATACATGGGGTTTACTTGAATCCATACCAAAAGTTGAGGATGGAGAGAAAAAACCATTGGTTCCAATTGAGGGATCACCACCAGATCTTTTTTCTCCTCCAAAAGGATGTCCATTTGCTCCCCGTTGTAAATTTGCAATGGACATTTGCTTAGAGGAAATTCCACCAGATTTTGAAATAGATCAGGGACATACAGCAAAATGTTGGTTGAACGACCCTAGGGCTCCAAAGGTAGAAGATTTAGTTGCAGCAGGGAGTGAGGAATAATGTCGGAACATATTCTTGAAGTTCAACAGCTTTCAAAGTATTTTCATATCAATAAAAATCAGACTGTGAAATCGGTAGACGATATATCTATCTCCATCAAAAAAGGGGAAACATTTGGCCTTGTAGGCGAAAGTGGTAGTGGAAAGTCCACCTTAGGAAAAACAATCGTTGGGTTACAGGCACCGACATCTGGAAATATCATCTACAATGGCAAAGATGTAGAAAAATTAGACAAGTCTACCAAAAAAGTAATTAACCGTGAACTGCAAATTATTTTCCAAGACCCACATGCATCTCTTAACCCTAGGATGCAAGTTGGGGACATCATCGCAGAAGGTATGGATGCTTATAAGCTGGCTAAAGGACAAGAACGTCAAAATCGCATCTATGAATTACTTGAAAGAGTAGGGCTAAGGCCAGAACACGCAAAACGCTACCCACATGAATTTAGTGGTGGTCAGCGACAACGTATAGGCATTGCTAGAGCACTTGCCGTTAAACCGAAATTTATTGTTGCCGATGAACCTATTTCTGCTTTAGATGTGTCCATCCAGGCACAGGTTATTAATTTGCTAGATGATTTAAAGAAAGAGGAAGAATTAACGTATTTGTTTATCGCCCATGACCTAGGCATGGTAAAACATATAAGTGATCGAATCGGTGTAATGTACTTAGGTAAAATGATGGAAATGAGTGAAAGTGACGAACTTTTTAAAAATCCATTACATCCTTACACACAGGCACTGTTATCAGCTATTCCTACCCCAAATCCACGAGCAGATAAAAGAGAACGTATTGTTCTTCAAGGTGATCCGCCAAGTCCGGTAAACCCTCCAAGTGGTTGTCGTTTTAGAACAAGATGCCCACATGCAATGGACATTTGCTCTCAAAAAGCGCCAGAGTGGAAAGAGATTCAAAAAGATCATTGGACAGCTTGTCACTTGTATTAACTAATCAATTATCCAACCAGGAGTGGGGACTTATTTAGATACAACCCAACCGAACAAAAAATGATCAAATGGCTCGTATTTGCTGGATTGGTATCTTTGTTAATCCAGTTGTAATGCTTGACTACTATTTGAGTGATAGCCCGAATAACCAAACAGGATGGGTAATTGAAGATTTTGGTAGTCTCATGATGCAAGCAAAAGTAGAACAAGATCTAGCCACGGTGCTAAACAAGTATAAATGAATGATTTACCATTTATTCTTGTTAAAATGGGCTAAAAGGGGTTCTGAAGAATTAGAAACAGGCAGGGTGAGCCATTTGTTTGACTCCTCTGCCCTATTAAATAAGGGGCTTAAGAAGATGAAAAAAGTTATTTTTCCGATGTTTATTATCCTTTTCTGGATCGGGACAATTGCATTTCTGCATTTATCTTTACTTGAATGGATAAATGTAACATTCCTGATCGGACTGATTTCAGGTTTGATAGCTACATCCGTTAAGATTATTCATAGCGGATTTTTACACCTTTTTATGTCTGGTTTTAAGAAATTAAATATGACTATGATGCCAAAGTCTAGGTCATTACAACAAGTGGATGAAGAATTAGAAAATAATGAAGACATCATTCAGTTTAAGCATAACCTTTCTATGATGGTTTATAAGGTAACATTACAGTTTTCAATTTTGACTATATCTCTTTCTGTTATTGGGCTATTTGTATTTTACAACTAAAACAAATAGTCTTTTTTGTATACTAGTCCATTCAAAAATAAAGATTGGGGGAATTAGAAATGGAAATCACACTTGAATCAAAATTAAATAGTTATTTAAACGCAGTTTCTGCTTATAAACCTACTGCTATTCCAAATCAAAATACAGTTACATTTTTAACTAAGAAAACCGGCATACCTCAAGTATGGAAGTGGAGCAAATATACTTCAACGATTGAACAATATACAGATTTAGAAGATCGTATTTTATCAGTCTATCATTCACCGTCTGGTGATAAAACAGTCGTTGGAATGGATTCAAAAGGAAATGAAAAACAACAGTTTTATCTTCTAAAAGAGGAGGGTAAGATTGTTGAAGAACTAGTGGTCTCTCCTTCCCATTTCCATTACTTTGGAGGGTGGTCTCCTGATGGTAGTAAAATTACCTATTCAAGCAATAGAAGGCATCCAGGATCATTTGACGTATTCATTATGGATGTCGAAACAAAACAGGAATCTGTTGTATTTGAGTATGATGGAAACTGTACACCTCTACTATGGCTTAAAAATGAAGAACAGTTAGTTATCAGCATACAAGATACGAACATAGATACTTCTTTATATGTTCTAGATATACATACTGGGGAAAGAAATAGAATTGGATTTGAAGGAACTTATGCAAGATACCAATCTCTCATACTAACAAAGGATGGTAAAAGCGGCTTCGTATTATCTGATGCTTACAATGACACTTTAGATATTTACCAATTCTCGTGGGATAAGCCTACTGCACCGAAAAAGTTATTCTCAGTTGATAAATGGGATGTTGAAGAGATAGCATTGTCACCCAATGAAGAAAAGCTAGTGTATACGGTCAACGAAGGCGGGATTTATTCACTTACGATATTTGATTTGATTACAGGTACGCATGAACAAATAACAGGCATTCCAAACGGTGTTTTGGACTCTCTTTCCTGGCTAGATGACGAAAACCTGATTTTCAGCTTAAATAGTCCAACCCTTCCTGGGGATATTTGGAGAGCCTCCATTGACCAAAGAAAAGTAGAAAGACTTACATTTGTAGGACGTTCAGAAAGCGTCGAGAATCTATGGCTAGAGCCTGAACTATGTACCTTTTCCTCCTTTGATGGGTTAGAGGTTCCATATTTTATCTATGGGAAAAAGGAGCAGTCGCAGCCCCTTGTCATATATGTCCATGGTGGTCCGGAATATCAAATTAAAGCCGAGTTTAATCCTGTTATCCAATTTTTAGCAGGACAAGGATTTGCCGTAGTAGCACCAAATGTCCGTGGTAGTATGGGATATGGAAGAAAATATGTACAATTGGATGACGGACGAAAGCGTATGGATGCTGTTGCTGATCTCGCTTGGCTTGTTAAGGATCTGATTACAAACAGGTCTGTTGATAAAAATAGAATCGGAATTATGGGGAGAAGCTATGGGGGCTTTATGGTTCTTGCGGCTTTAACACACTATCCTGATATTTGGGCAGCAGGCGTGGACATTGTTGGGATATCTCATTTTAAAACCTTTCTTGAAAATACTGGATCATGGCGTCGAAAATTGCGTGAGTGTGAATACGGAACCCTGGACAAGGACATGGATTTCTTTGAAGAAATAGCTCCATTAAATCATACAAAGAATATATCTGTTCCGTTACTAATCTTCCATGGTCGTAATGATACCAGGGTACCGGTAAGTGAGGCGGAGCAACTTTACTCTGATTTACGCTCTCAAGGCAAACAAGCCGAACTGGTCATTTTCGAGGATGAAGGTCATCAAACAGAAAAGATTGAAAACCATATTAAAATGAATTCAATGATTGTTAGCTTCATGAATCAATATTTAACAAGGTAACTTTCCTAAAGAGAAATGTAAATTCATCTTACATTTCTCTGCTTTTCTTTTGCAGCATTTTTATTTTTTACCATTGGTTAATTTTTGTTTGCATTAATATATTTTTTATTCTCCTTTTTAAAAATTATTATTGATTTCTGAAAATTATTTTTATATAATGACTATTATCAATTCCTATTTTAGGTATGAAAAAGTTTTCTAAATATTGAAACTAGGTAATTTCCAAAGCAGAAAACCGATTTTCGGTAAAATTGATGGATTTTAGTATCTATTTTAGGTAAATGGTTATTATTCATTGAGTCTACTACTTCTATCTAGTAATACGACGATATGATTGAATAAAAATTGAAACAAAGGGGAGAAAATCATGAAGAAAAAATGGCTAATGTTATTATCGATAGTAATGGTAGCTTCGTCCATTCTTGCCGCATGCAGTAGTAATTCTACTGGAAATGAATCAGATGGAAAAAGTTCCGCAGATGTAAAACAGGAAATGGTAGTTAATATCAAAACTGAGCCACCTGCGATTGACCCAGCAATGGCAACTGATGTTCCTTCTGGATGGGTATTAGATCATATTTTTGAAGGCTTATATACCCGTGATAAGGATGGAAATCCAGTCCTAGGTGTTGCTGAAGATGTAAAGGTTTCTGATGATGGGAAAACATACACTTTCACTCTACGTGAGGATGCAAAATGGTCTGATGGCTCACAAGTAACTGCGCAAGACTTTGAATATGCGTGGGAGCGTGTGCTGAATCCTGAAACAGGAAGTTCTTTTGCATTTTACTTGTATTACATAAAAGGTGCAGAAGAGTATAACAAAGGGAATGGAACAGTCGAAGACGTTGGTATAAAAGCAGTTGATGACCGTACATTCGAAGTTGAACTAACAAGCCCACTTGGTTATTTTGATAGTTTGTTAACATTATGGACATTCTATCCTGTTAAAAAGGACCTTGTTGAATCCAACAAAAACTGGGCAGCTGAAGCTGAAGGCTATATTAGTAATGGTCCATTTAAAATGACTGAATGGCAACATGATAGCCAAGTAGTTATTGAGAAAAACAAAGAGTATTACGCACAAGATGTTGTTAATCTAGAAAAAGTCACATTCAAAATGGTTGGAGAAGCAACAACATTCTACCAAATGTTCAAAACTAAAGAACTTGATTTAGTTATGACATTACCTACTGATTCAATTGATGCTGAAAGAAATAATCCAGAGTATAAGGAAGTCCCTTACTATGGAACTTACATGTATATGTTTAACGTCGAGAAAGAACCTTTTAATAATGCAAAAGTACGTAGAGCATTTGCAATGGGAATTGACCGAGATGCGTTAACAAAGAATATTACAAAAGCAGGAGAAACTCCAGCATACGCAATGGTACCAACTGGAGCAGAAACGCCAGACGGTGAATTCCGTGAAACTGGTGGGGACTATTTTGAAGAAAACTATGAAGAAGCTAAAAAGCTTTTAGCTGAAGGTATGGCTGAAGAAGGCTGGACAGAACTACCGGAAGTAACGTTGCTCTATAACACAGATGAGAATCACAAAAAGACTGCTGAGGCAGTTCAAGAAATGTTGAAAAAGAACCTTGGGGTAGATATTAAGCTTGGTAACCAAGAGTGGGGTACTTACTTAGACACAACTAAGCAACATAACTATCAAATGGCGCGTATGGGTTGGATTGGAATATTCGTAGATCCAGTTGTTAACCTAGACTACTATTTAGGGGATAGCCCGAATAACCGTACTGGATGGGTAAATGAAGAGTTCGATAGCGTAATGGCACAAGCCAAGGTTGAACAAGATAGTAAGAAACGTTTTGACCTTCTTCACGACGCTGAAGAAATTCTTATGACAGACATGCCGTTTATGCCGGTGTATTTCTATACAAATAACTACCTTGTATCAGAAAAATTTGAAGATATTGCATACTATGTTAACCGTTATCCTACATTAAAGTGGGCTAAGAAGGTTTCTGAATAATGTAATTGGCAGAGAGAGTTTATAAATACTCTTCTCTGCTTTTTTTTGAAACAAAAACAAAGATCCCCTTTTATATTCGCTTTTCTTCTTTTAATACATCCTTAAATACACTTTTTTATCCTAGTGGGTTCCATGCTAATCTTTTTCATTCATTTATGGCAATTTGCGCCGTTAAAGCTTTGCGATATGAGCAGTCTAAGCCATTGCAACAAATGTATCAATTACGGCAATGATCCGTGCTTCTATAGGAATTGCCTTTTGGGGGGCAAACCAGATGAATATAGCCCTATTGGCTTGTTTTTCTGGTTTTTTAATCAACAGATAAAGTCTATTATTAATCTGTCATGATTACCTTCTCCTTTCATATTTCGTAAATTAGAATATTATCTATAAATTAAACAAACATTAACTTCGTAATAACAAGAAATATGTTAGGAGGTAAATCATGTACTTTTATAGAGAAGATTTGATTAATATTATTGTCCCAGACAAACCTGATCCCGCTGCAGCCAAAGTACTTCAAGAAACACTTGGTGGTAGGTTTGGAGAAATGAGAACAATGATGCAGTTCTTTTTCCAAAGTTCAAATTTCCGGGGAAACCAAAAACAGTACCGCGACCTAATTAGAGGTGTTTTCCTAGAGGAAATAAGCCATGTGGAACTTGTTCAAACGACGATTAATCAATTATTAAATGGCTCTGGAGAAGAAGCCGTTGGATCCGGTGGTAGTACAGGGGCCCCTTTAGAGGAGGCAATCAAACATGCAAATCCGCATCACTTTATAATGGGGGCACAAAGCTCGCTTCCTGTTGATGCTGCAGGTAATCCCTGGAATGGAAACTATGTTTATAGCCATGGAAACTTGATTAGTGATTTACTCGATAATGTCGTTTTGGAATCAACAGGTGTACTCCAAAAGACAAGAATATATGAAATGAGTTCGAATAAAACTTTTAGAGAAACATTAGCTTTCTTAATTGTACGTGATAATGCTCATCAAAATGCATTTGCTAAGGCTCTAGAAACTCTAGGTGTAGATTGGGCAAAAATTTTCCCAGTACCAAATTATGATATTAACAAATATCCAGAATGTAGAAAGTATGTAGAAATGGGCTTCCATAATGCACAATTTAACTTTAGATTAGATGAAACATTGATCGGACAAATTTTCCAAGGTGAGTCCCCAAGTAGAAATGACGGTACTCTCTCAGTAGTTCCACCACCAGATGGCTACCCAGTACCTGTTCTACCTGAGATGCCTAATGAACATAGCCCTGGAATACAAGACTTAAACAGATAAAAAGCGTCTTAACATAGACGCTTTTTTCTGTTTATGGTAAAGTTCCACACCAACCTCCTCCCCACTATTTCTTAACTCGATACTTGATTCTCATTAAATACCTCTGTCCATACTATATTCACCATGCATATAGTTAAATGTAATTTTTTGTAAATAATTATTGCGAAAGAAATTCTTACTCATTACAATGAAAGAGTAATGGGGCATGACCTATATCCTTTTGTTTCCTCATTTTAAAAACTTAATAAACTAAAATTTTGAAAGTGAGTTGATTCTTTTTATGTCTAGCCGATTCAAATCCAAATATTTTCGGAACAAAAATGGCCCGCAAGTAAGTGTTAGAACATACGAATTTGCAAACCCTGCAGAACGTCAGCAATTGTTGAGAGATTTAGCTTTTAGTTCTGAATTTGAGATGAGGTATCGTGGTCTCTTTGAATATTATGGAAAAGACTTTATTTCCTACAAGAAAGAAAAACCCTCTGATAAAAAACGCAATGAGTTTCTTCGTGTCATTTCAAATTTCATGACCAACTATTTAGATGATGATTGTCCACCCTCTTGGAAACAATGTTCGTCCTCCTTTTGGGAAGTCCTCATTTATTCCTTTTATCCTGACCACATCAAACTTTCACCTAACGAACAAAACGTAGAAGATTTCCTTTACCAATTAAAAAAATTCGTCCGTTGGCTAGACAAGCGTAATGGCACGTCATGGTATCCAGCAGTCGAGCAATACTCATCAGAAGCTTTTCCTGAATTAAAAATCTGTGAACGAATAATAAACCGGATTTTTTTAATAGACTTCCCTCGAATTCATCATGATGACTGGAATCTTGATCAAGATATAGACCGACTAAAGCAGAAATTTAACCAATGTACTAATCAAGTTGATAGTTCATTTAAAGTAACAAGCATTATTGGAGAAAGAGTTGTTTTGACAGAAACAAAAACGAATTGTACCTATTACGTCAAAGGTCTCCCCTATGAGATTATTTCACCTGGCATTAAAATGAGCGGAATTATTTGCAATAAAAACGGAGATCAAACGTGGCACTGGTATCACACTCATGGGATTTATCCGTCTAAAGGAGAAAGACTTGAATATCCTGTCTCGATAAAACATGAAGGTCTGAAAACCAACGATGGAGTGAATTTTTTCAAGAAGTAAGATTTGTGCCTGTCGCTCCAGTTATGAGTTGACAGGTTCTGATTCTCTAAAATTAAATGCAGGCTAGAATCCACTTTTATATATATAAAATAAAATTCGTATGTTTACTTTTTTATAAAAAAAGACTTATGGATTTTGAAAGGCTGTGGCTTATGATACTTAAGGAAAGAGCAGAATCTGAAGAGTTACTGAAAATGCGATCTTTAAACACGCGGATGGAGTTAACACAAGAAGAAAAATTTCATTTTTTCAACCTAGAAAAGGGATATGAAGGTGAGACCAAATTTGATCAGAAGGCAGAAAGTCTTCAAGAAGAAAGATATATTATCAATGACTTGATGCTAAAAATCAACAATTCCTATTTTCAAATTGATTCAACATTTATTTCACAGGAAGGAATTCGACTCTTAGATGTGAAAAATTTTGAAGGTGACTTCTGCATAGAAAAGGATAGATTTTACGCAATTAAGACCGGTCGCGAATATAAGAATCCAATCGAACAATTAAACAAATGTACTTCACAATTCCGTCAACTACTCCGGGACCTTAAGCTCAATTACCTCGTTGAAGCCTTTGTTATTTTTATTAACCCCGAGTTCACTTTATACAACACGCAAATAGACTACCCTATTATTCTTCCCAATCAGGTTGACCGTTTTTTTAGAAATATAAATAATACACCATCTAAGTTGAATGAGGGGCATGAAAAATTGGCTAAACAATTAATTTCATTACATCAAACTAAAAATCCATATACAAAGGTACCAAACTACCAATATGAACATCTAAAAAAGAAAGTTTATTGTAAATACTGTAGTTCCTTTCAAGTTACATTACGAAACCATACATTTATTTGTGATAAGTGTGAAGGCCATGAAACCATAGAAGATGCCATTCTACGGAATGTTAAGGAATTTCAGTTGCTATTTCCTGAACGGAAGATTACGACTTCGAATATTTTTGAATGGTGCAATGTTGATTTAACCAAGAGGACATTTTGCAGGGTATTAAATAAAAACTTTAAAGCAGTTGGAAAGACAAGTGATTCCTATTATATATAATTTTTGTTCTTATAAAGACCCTATTTCTTTGGACACAACCTTGCTTTTTCGACGACTTCCTGTCCGAAGTTAGCACGACTTCGGACACAACCGCACCTTTTCTGCGACTCTTTGTCCGAAGTTAGAACGGCTTCGGACACTTTCCTGCTTTTCCAGTGACTCCTTGTCTGAAGTTGACTCGGCTTCGGACACAACCGCACCTTTTCTGCGACTCCTTGTCTGAAGTTAGCACGACTTCGGACACAACCGCACCTTTTCTGCGACTCTTTGTCCGAAGTTAGAACGGCTTCGGACATACCTGGTCTTCTGTCAAGAAAGTGGACAATAAAATTTGAGACTTTTTATAACTCAACGCTACCGCACTTCGTTTGGTAC
>NZ_JBPFDQ010000096.1:0-20603 GCF_059415045.1 Ferdinandcohnia sp. SAFN-114
ATTAGCTCAGCTGGGAGAGCACCTGCCTTACAAGCAGGGGGTCGGCGGTTCGATCCCGTCATCCTCCACCATTTTAATATATATTTGCCGGTGTAGCTCAGTTGGTAGAGCAACTGACTTGTAATCAGTAGGTCGTGGGTTCGACTCCTATCGCCGGCACCATCTTCATTTAATGATGGAGGGGTAGCGAAGTGGCTAAACGCGGCGGACTGTAAATCCGCTCCCTCCGGGTTCGGCGGTTCGAATCCGTCCCCCTCCACCATTTACATATCCTTATAAGCCTTTATTCTTTCTTTGGACAAGTTCAAAAGGTTGAAATAGGCTATTTTTATGAAGTGACATATTTTATTTCCTTAGATTCACATAATTTGTATGCTATATGAGCAAGATACTAGGGTAATAAAAAAATATAATTCCGTGTTATGATAACTTTTGAAAGATGAAAAGACATACTATGTTAAGGAATACATTAATATTAGTATTGTCGACGATATTTCGTAATATTTCCTACTGAAATATCCCAAAATATCCTCTTGCGTTGATTTTTCTTGATGTTTATTCAAGGAAGACTAATCACGTAGTAAAATCAATGGGCTATAGCCAAGCGGTAAGGCAACGGACTTTGACTCCGTCATTCGTAGGTTCGAATCCTGCTAGCCCAGCCATTTTAGAGCCATTAGCTCAGTTGGTAGAGCATCTGACTTTTAATCAGAGGGTCGAAGGTTCGAGTCCTTCATGGCTCATTTAAGCGGAAGTAGTTCAGTGGTAGAACACCACCTTGCCAAGGTGGGGGTCGCGGGTTCGAATCCCGTCTTCCGCTCCATGAACTACTTCTTTTTTATATTTGGGGCCTTAGCTCAGCTGGGAGAGCGCCTGCTTTGCACGCAGGAGGTCAGCGGTTCGATCCCGCTAGGCTCCACCAATAACATACAGAACTAACAATAAACCTATTAGGGTTTATTTTTTTTGCATAAACCCTACATTTATGTTCATTCTGTTCCCTTTATTCCTGCATATATATACATGTTTTTGTTGAGTTGAGTCATTCTATTAAAAGTAGGTACAATAGGGTATGGGAGAAGGAGGTTCATATAACATGAAGAAGGATATTTCCATAATTGGTGTGCCCATGGACTTAGGCCAAATGCGTAGGGGAGTAGATATGGGGCCAAGTGCCATCCGCTATGCGGGTGTCGTTGAACGATTAGAAAGACTTGAATATGATATAGATGACTTAGGTGATATTGAAATTACACGTCCCACTCGTGAAGAGATTGCAAAGGATCAGAACTTAAAGAACCTTGAAAAAGTTTCAGAGGCGAATGAAAAGCTTGCTGCAACAGTGGACGAGGTCATTAAAGCTGGTAGATTTCCGCTTGTCCTAGGTGGTGATCATAGTATTGCGATTGGAACTCTTGCGGGTGTTGCGAAGCATTATCAAAATCTAGGAGTTATTTGGTACGATGCCCATGGAGATTTAAATACAGCAGATACTTCACCGTCAGGTAATATCCATGGAATGCCACTCGCTGCAAGTCTGGGCCTTGGTCATAAGAGATTAACGGACATCTCTGGTTATGGTCCTAAAATAAAGCCTGAAAACATTGTCATTATTGGGGCAAGATCACTTGACGATGGTGAGAAGGAGTTAATTAAAAAGTTAGGAATCAAAGTTTATACCATGCATGAGATAGATCGTATAGGTATGACAAAGGTTATGGAAGAAACGATCTCTTATTTAAAAGACAAGACAGATGGTGTTCACTTATCATTGGATTTAGATGGTTTAGATCCACATGATGCACCAGGTGTAGGGACTCCAGTTCTTGGAGGCATTAGTTATCGTGAAAGCCATCTTGCAATGGAAATGTTAGAGGAATCAAAATTGATTACTTCTGCTGAATTTGTAGAAGTGAATCCAATCCTAGATGATAAAAACAAAACGGCTTCTGTTGCAGTTGCTTTAATGGGATCCTTATTTGGAGAAAAACTTTTATAATACTATACAGTATCTCGATACACGGGATGCTGTCTTTTTTTTATTTTTAAAGATTTGATTTCCTAGCACATAAACCAACCAAAATTTGTTAAAATGAAAATTATGGAGAAAATGAAACCTTTTAAGAAATGAATCGTAAATAATGATACCCGCGAGTAGAGCGGAGGTATACAAATGGAGACAATTATAAAAAACAGAATAAGACAGTTAAAAAATGGAGACCAGAATGCATTTGCGGAGATAGTAGAATTTTACAAAGACAAGGTTTTTCAGATATGCTATCGTATGCTTGGGAATCGACATGAGGCGGAGGATATTGCACAGGAAGCCTTTATTCGTGCATATGTAAATATCCATAGCTATGATTTGAATAAAAAGTTTTCAACATGGCTATACCGTATTGCAACGAATCTGTCGATTGACCGTATTCGAAAGAAAAAACCGGATTACTATTTGGATGCCGAGCTTGCAGGATCAGATGGACTAACAATGTATTCGCAAGTTGCCGCAGATGTAACACTACCAGAGGACGAGCTTGAGACAATGGAGCTACAAGAGTTAATCCAAGCAGAAATATTGAAGCTTCCAGATAAGTACCGTTCTGTTATTGTTTTAAAATACATCGAGGAGTTTTCACTAAAGGAAATTGGTGAAATTCTTGACCTGCCAGTAGGTACGGTAAAAACGAGAATTCATAGGGGCCGCGAAGCTTTACGAAACCAACTTCGACATGTATAGGGGTGAGAAAAAAATGAACTGTTCAGAAAAAAGCATGGTTACGTTAATGCATAATTACCTAGATGAGGATATTTCTGAAGAGGAAGAGAAGCTACTACGTGAGCATTTGCATGCCTGCGAATCCTGTAATCAACATTTTCATGAGCTAAAGAAGACAGTTGCGTTGGTACAAAGTACTTCTCATATTTCTGCACCTGACGATTTTACATTAATGGTCATGCAAAATCTGCCGAAGGAAAAACGCACAGTAAGCTTTAGACGTTGGTTCAGGGAACACCCAATGCTATCAGCTGCCGCTCTCTTTCTTGTATTAATGGCAGGAAGTCTCTTTTCCGTCTGGAATGAAAGTGATCAATTTTCCGTTTCGAAACAACCCAATCTAATTGTTGAAAACAATACCGTCATTGTTCCAGAAGGTGAAACAGTGAAAGGGGATGTCGTTGTCAAGAATGGGAAGCTTGTGATAGAGGGAGACGTAGATGGGAATGTCACTGTGATTAATGGTGAGAATTATATGGCCTCTGCTGGAAATGTAACAGGCGAGGTTAAGGTAGTCAATCAAATGTTTGAGTGGCTTTGGTACCATATAAAAAAAGTTGGTATAGATGCTATCCACATTTTTGATAATGAAGAATAGGTCATCGGACACGGTGGCCTTTTTTTCGACGCTAAAATTAAGCTTATCCACCTACCAATTTGTAATCGGTTAGGGAAAGATATATGATATAATATTATAGCTAACTATGTATGTTTGGATTATTTCATAGAGGAAGTGTGAGAATGTCATTTAATGAACTCCCATTACTAGGTTACCTTGGCATTTTTCTAGATGTTCTCCTTGTCTGGTATGTGATATATAAAATTTTATCCCTTATTCGCGGAACAAAGGCTGTACAGCTTTTGCAGGGGATTATTGTTATTGTTTTTATCCGCTTATTAAGTAGCCTGTTAGAGTTACATACTTTGTTTTGGTTAGTAGACCAGGTAATGGACTGGGGATTCTTAGCGATTATCGTTATTTTCCAGCCTGAATTGCGAAGGGCATTGGAACAGCTTGGCCGTGGAAAAATATTTTCAAGAAGTGGTAATGATGAAGAAGATCATCAGGTAAAATTAATTGAGGCTATTACAAAAGCCACTGATTATATGGCCAAACGCCGCATTGGTGCACTCATCTCAATTGAACGACAAACGGGGATGGGGGACTATGTGGAAACAGGGATTCCATTAAATTCAGCGATTTCTTCTGAGTTACTAATCAATATCTTTATACCAAATACGCCTTTACATGATGGAGCCGTGATTATTCAAAGAAATCAAGTAGCGGCTGCTGCGTGTTATCTGCCACTTTCAGAAAGCCCATTTATATCAAAGGAATTAGGAACTCGGCACCGAGCAGCACTTGGGATTAGTGAGGTAACAGACAGCATTACAATCGTTGTATCAGAAGAAACAGGAAGTGTGTCTTTAACAAAGAACGGTGAACTGCACCGGGATTTGAAACCTGATGCATTTCGAGATTTATTAAAACAAGAAATAATTACAAATGAAAGCATTACCTCTCATTCACTATGGCAATGGAGGGGGAAAAAGAATGGATAGATTAATTGATAACCGTTGGGTTACTCGGATTATTGCATTGTTCCTTGCATTACTCTTATTTGCGTCTGTCAGCTTTGAGAACCAACCTGCTACCAAGAGTCCTGCGGGATTGCCACTATTTTCAAATTACACAGAAACATTAACGGAGATTCCGGTAAATACATACTATGACGATCAGAATCTAGTTGTATCTGGAGTTCCTCAATATGTAAATGTAACAATAGAAGGTCCATCTGGGGTTACCAAAAGAGAAGGTCTCCAAAAGGAAATCGAAGTGTATGCAGACCTAACACAGTTATCAGTTGGTACCCATAAAGTAAAACTACAATATCGGAATATATCTGAAAAAATAAAAGTAAAAATTGATCCTGCTGAAATTACAGTCGTCATACAGGAAAAAGTAACAAAGGAATTCCCGGTTGAAGTCGATTTTGTCAACCGTGACCAAGTAGCAGAAGGGTACTCCATTGGAGATCCAGTGGTCTCACCTCGAGTAGTGAAAATAACTGGCGCTTTAGAGGAAATTGAGAGAGTAGCTATTGTAAAAGCTGTTGTCGATCTTAAGGGAGTAACGAAAGACTTTACACAGGAATCAAGGGTAGCTGTTTATGATAAAAATCAAAATGTATTATCTGTAACAGTTGAACCAAACGTTGTGGAAATTGCGGTTCCGATTATTAGTCCAAATAAATCAGTATCTTTTGCCCTTAAGCAAAAAGGAAAACTTCCGGATGGATTAAGTTTAGTGAATATCACACCAACGACTAATCAAGTTACGATATATGGTCCGAAGGATGTGATTGACGAAATTTCATCGATTGAGGCAGAAATTGACTTAGATGATATAAGAGAAGACTCTAAGATTGAAGTGAAGGTTCCGATACCAAAAGGGGTTTTCAAAGTATCCCCTGAAAAAATTGAAGTTGCAGTTGATATCGAAGAAGAGTTATCGGAAACCTTCTCGGATTTATCAATTAGAAGTTTAGGCTTAGGAGACCAATTTGCACTTACTTTTTTAGACCCTGAAGCGGGGACACTTAATTTAGATGTGCAAGGTGCACCAAGTATCTTAGAAGGGACAAGTCCTACAAATTTTGATGTGTTTATTGATGTGACCAATCTCGGGGTTGGTGAGCATGATGTAGATATAGAAATCAAAGGCCCAGACAATGTTACGTGGGCATTACCTCAAGAAAAGGCAAAGATACGAATTACGGAAATGGAAGAGTAATTGGGTATCAGCAAAAGGAGAGATCATTTAAAATGGGAAAATATTTTGGTACAGATGGTGTACGAGGTGTTGCAAATAGTGAACTAACTCCAGAGCTTGCATTTAAGGTTGGAAGATTTGGCGGTTATGTGTTAACAAAGGATAAAGAACGACCAAAGGTAATAATTGGCCGCGATACTCGTATTTCCGGTCATATGCTAGAAGGTGCACTCGTTGCAGGTCTATTATCAATTGGAGCAGAAGTTATGCGTTTAGGTGTTATTTCCACTCCAGGTGTTGCATTTTTAACAAAGGCTCTAGGTGCGGAAGCGGGTGTTATGATTTCTGCTTCACATAATCCAGTACAAGACAATGGGATTAAGTTCTTTGGACCAGATGGCTTTAAGCTTTCTGATGAACAGGAAAATGAAATTGAGGCACTTTTAGATTTACCAGAAGATCAGCTTCCACGTCCAATCGGGGCTGATTTAGGTCAAGTGAATGATTATTTTGAAGGTGGCCAAAAGTATCTTCAATTCTTAAAACAAACAGTGGACGAAGATTTCACTGGAATCCATGTAGCGCTGGATTGCGCTAATGGTGCGACATCATCCCTAGCTACGCATTTATTTGCTGACTTGGATGCAGATATTTCGACAATGGGAACATCCCCAAATGGTCTAAATATTAATGATGGTGTAGGTTCTACACATCCTGAAGCCCTTGCTGCCTTTTTAAAGGAAAAAGGAGCAGATGTTGGACTAGCTTTTGATGGTGATGGCGACCGACTCATTGCGATTGATGAAAATGGTGATATTGTTGATGGTGACCAAATCATGTACATATGTGCAAAGTATATGAAAGAACAAGGTCGTTTAAAGCATCAAACCGTTGTATCAACGGTGATGAGTAATTTAGGCTTTTACAAAGCGTTAGAAGAAAACGAAATCGAAAGTGTTCAAACAGCGGTGGGTGATCGCTATGTTGTTGAAGAAATGAAGAAGAGTGGATATATTCTAGGTGGAGAACAATCAGGACATATCATTTTCCTTGATTACAATACAACGGGTGACGGACTTTTAACAGGTCTACAATTAGTGAATATCATGAAAAGCACAAAGAAACCTTTATCCCAGCTTGCAAGTGAAATGACAAAGTTCCCGCAATTGCTAGTGAATGTAAAGGTAACAGATAAATATCATCATGTAACCGATAATCCAGTCATTAAAGCGGTTATCGAACAGGTTGAAGCTGAAATGAATGGAAATGGCCGTATTTTAGTACGTCCTTCCGGAACCGAGCCATTAGTAAGGGTAATGGCAGAGGCTCCAACTGAAGAGCTTTGTAAAGAATACGTAGACCGTATCGTTTCTGTAGTAAAAAAAGAAATGGGAACGGAATAAAAAATAATATACGTGTTCAAAAAGGAGGGTGAAAAGGACCGCGTCGACAAAAACGCCACGGCCTCATGTCTTGTCGACACTAGCACGTCCTGTACGTCGAAATTTCAAGGCGGCGCGGCTTTGAGTACCTGAGCGTATGCAGCTAATACGAGAGTAACGGAAAAGCAAGCCAACGCAGAAATTCGATGCGTCATTTTAAGCCGACTTTTTGAACTTCATACATTTTCATTAAAAATATGCAAACTTGACACATAAAGGTCCAAGTTTGCATATTTTTTTAGTATACATGGAAAATATATACCATGTTATGATTGACGAGTATGGAGATTATGTTGTATTATTGTTCTTGTTCAATTTTTTGTAAAGGAGGGTTAACAGTAATAGTTTTAATTAAAGCGCCAGAACTAAACCATGAACGGAAGAAGTAACAATGCATAGGCTATTGTTATAGGTTTAGTTGACGAGGTGGAGGTTTATCGAAAATTCGGCGGATGCCTCCCGGTTGACCTCAATCACGACCGTAAGTCCTTTTCGTCAAAACAGAGGGGTGACTCTCTGCACAAACGGGAGGATATGATTGAGTAAAAGAGATAAATATGGAAAAAAAGGGGCAAGATAGCCCCGTGCTTTCTTGTTCCCTTTTTTAGGGAGGAACTTAATTATGTGCGGAATTGTAGGTTTTATTGGACATCAAGACTCGAAAGAGATTTTGTTAAAGGGACTAGAAAAGCTTGAGTATCGTGGCTATGACTCAGCTGGAATTGCAGTGATGAATGATGAAGGTGTTCACGTTTTTAAGGAAAAAGGTCGTATTGCGATTCTTCGTGAGACTGTAGATCAAAGTTTATTTGCTACTGCAGGGATAGGACACACTCGTTGGGCTACACATGGTGTGCCTAGTAGAGTCAATGCCCACCCACATCAGGCATCAACTGGACGATTTACTCTTGTTCATAACGGTGTAATTGAAAATTACAGTCAGCTTAAGAGTGAATATTTACAAAGTGTTGAGCTACTAAGTGATACGGATACAGAAGTTGTTGTTCAGCTATTAGAGCAATTTGTGAATCAAGGGATGGAAGTTGAAGAAGCTTTCCGAAAGACATTAAGCCTTCTAAAGGGGTCTTATGCAATTGCAATGCTTGATGAGCAAAACAACGAAACAATCTATGTAGCGAAAAACAAAAGTCCACTTCTTGTAGGTCTTGGCGACAACTTTAATGTTGTAGCAAGTGATGCAATGGCAATGTTACAGGTAACCGATCAATATATCGAGTTAATGGATAAAGAAATTGTCGTTGTTAAAAAAGAGTCTGTTACAATTAAAAATTTAGCGGGTGAAACAATCAGCCGTGACCCATATACAGCAGAGCTTGATGCAAGCGATATAGAAAAGGGAACTTACCCACACTATATGCTTAAGGAAATTGACGAGCAACCTTTAGTCATGAGAAAAATTGTTCAAGAATATCAAGCCGAGAGCGGCAAGTTAGCAATTGATCCTTGTATTGTTGAAGCAATGAAGGATGCAGATCGAATCTATATTATCGCTGCTGGTACTAGTTATCATGCTGGTCTTGTAGGGAAACAATTCATTGAAAAAATAGCGCACATTCCTGTAGAGGTTCATATTTCTAGCGAATTCTCATACAATATGCCGTTATTATCGGAGAAACCATTATTTATCTTTATTTCACAAAGTGGTGAAACAGCAGACAGCCGTGCTGTGTTAGTACATGTAAAGGAAATGGGTCACAAGTCTATTACAATTACAAATGTACCTGGTTCAACACTTTCTCGTGAAGCAGATTACACATTGTTATTACATGCAGGACCTGAAATTGCAGTTGCTTCAACAAAAGCGTATACAGCACAGTTAGCAGTCCTTTCAATCCTTGCGTATGTAACAGCTGAATCAAAGGGAATAAAGGTTGGTATGGACCTTGTCAAAGAGCTTGGGATTATCGCAAACAGTATGGAGGCTTTATGTGATGACAAAGAAGTTATGGAAGCTATTGCTTGGGAGTACTTCACAACTACTCGTAACTGCTTCTTCATCGGACGTGCGATGGACTTCTTCGTTGGACTAGAGGGTGCCTTAAAGCTTAAGGAAATCTCCTACATCCAAGCAGAAGGTTTTGCAGGAGGAGAATTAAAGCACGGAACAATTGCCTTAATAGAAGAAGGGACACCGATTATCGCTCTAGCTACTCAAGAGCATGTTAACCTAAGCATTCGAGGAAATGTGAAAGAGGTTGTTGCACGTGGTGCACACCCATGTATCATTTCAATGAAGGGCTTAGAAACAGATGAGGACCGTTATGTGCTTCCAGCAGTTAACGAAATGTTAACACCACTAATCTCTGTTATTCCGTTACAACTTATCTCTTACTACGCAGCACTACACCGTGACTGTGACGTAGATAAGCCACGAAATTTGGCGAAAAGTGTGACAGTGGAATAAAGATTATACACTAAAAATTTTGGTGTTGAAAGACGAAAAAGTTAGGAACTGACTTGACAGTGTCTCATCAGCCTATTTGTAAAATTATCACTGAAGTAAGACTCAATCCAATTAAGGGATTGAGTCTTTTTTGTTTTTTAGTTTTGTGTTACTAAAAGATTGGAGTGTTGCTCACTTCCTTGACTTTGAACGACTTAATATAATTAATATGGCACTACCTAAATATCCGAATCCAACTGAACCAACCAAGATGTTATAGGCATCCATCACTGTTCCAGGATTTTCAAATACACTATTTTTAATGATCATCATGACGATATAGGCAATGATTATGATTCCAAGACCGAGTAGACTTGCCCAAACAGATACCTTTGTCGAATGGACTTCCTTGTTTAATACCTTTGGTGATGAAAGGATGAAAATTAATGATGATAAAATAGCAATGATAAACAGGTACTGTTTCAATGAAAAGGACAAGTAGTGAACGTTCTCGTGAATAGTGCCTTCCTCAACACCAGCTTCATACATAACATTTGAGGTTAAGAAAAGCGAAATGCTAATCACGATGGCGTAAATCCCACTGAAGTTCCCCAGAGGTCTATTACCGCTAGCTTTGCTTCGTAACCAAAATCCATATGTGAAGAATAGGACACTGATAAACATCATAATATACACAGCGTTAACTAACGTCTGATTAGAAACTTCGTCTGAAAATTGATAGGAGATTAATGTTGCGAATGCTGTAAATGCAAAGAATGCCACATTTACAATAAGTAAACTTTTCTTTAGCGTAGCCAGTTGGATATCAGATTGTTTTTGTTTTTTCATTGCGAGTCTCACTTTCCAAAAATCTAGAATGAGTCTAGTCATCCTCTCTGGAAGGCATTGGATTAACGACTTCCTCCGAAGTAATCACTTTAACCAGCTTAAGTATATCAGAATCATTCGCTATTTTTGTGGTGATTGTCTGTAGTGGCTAGTAATATCCCAGCATCTTCTTTTTATTAGTCCTTTTTTTACAATTCTGAATAATATACATGTAATATTAACTTTAAATGGGGGATGTAATGGGGTTAAGAGGGAGAGTAAGTTTAAGTGTGGGTTGGGTAACTTTGTTTCTTATGGGGACTGATTTATTTGTAGTGTCTCCGTTACTACCGTTCATTTCGGAGGCGTATAATGTTAGTTCAGCAATTGCAGGATGGATGGTAACTGTTTTTGCTGTAACATATGCTATTGCAGCACCTTTCTTTGGCTGGCTTTCAGATAAAAATGGAAGGAGAGCATTGATTACATTTGGCTTAGTGTTGTTCTTTATTTCTAACATACTAACAGCTTTTGCACCTTCATTTTTTTTGTTAATTGTTAGTCGAATTTTATCTGGTTTATCGGTTGCTTCAATAACTCCTTTGATATATGCCATCATTGGAGATATTGCCCCACCAAATCGAACAGGGACATGGCTTTCAATTGTTGTTTCAGGGCACCTAACAGCTCTTTGGGCAGGAGCACCATTTGGTACGTTATTAGAGCACTTTCTTGGTTGGCGTTCAGTATTTGTTGTAATGGCTATTATAGGAGCTATGTTGGCGATAGTAAATTTCAGTACTTGGAAATATACTCCTAAAAGCGATTTAACAAGAAATCCAATAGGAGGAAGTCTGCTAAGAATATTGGGTTCGGTAAGTGTTACAACCTTTTGGGCGATATCAATGTATGCTCTATATGTTTACTTAGGTGCATCTCTTTATTCTGAAAATGGATTCTTATCTACACAAATCGGATTAGCTATTACTTTCTATGGTATCGGGGCTGTTTTAGGGAGTCTTATAAGTGGACAATTAACAGATAGATTTGGAGAAAGGAATATATCAAAAGTTACACTCATTTTCTTGTCTCTCATTTTTATTTGTTTAGGTATATTCTTCTCATCTGGTGATTGGATTTATTTATTCTTGTTCCTATGGGCTTTGGTTGGGTATGCAGGATTTACATCATACCAAGCAAGATTAGCGGTTGAATATCCAAACGAACGAGGTATTGTAATGGCGTGGAATAATACAGCTTTGTATATTGGTATTACTATTGGATCAATGGTAGGTGGTTATGTCATAACGAAATGGGGTTACTCTTACCTTCCGTATGTTTGTAGCATTGCGGCGGTCATTAGTTTTGCTCTTAGCACCCAAAAGGTCGAAGAAACAAAAAAAACAGCTCTTTCAGTAGATAGATGAACTTTTGAATGAAGTCTTTTTGTTCAACTAACGAAGCATTATTGTTTACGAAAAAATGTACAAATGGGCTTGGATCTAAAAAGGATTTATCCCCATGTTCATTGAATAGCTAAACATGTAAATCAAATATCAAATGGAAGGAAAATTTGGTTGATAGGGTGTGAAAATAAAAACTGCTATTATGCTCTGTAAAGTTTGCCCAGGTTATTTACAATTATTAATTTAGATGTTCGATTACATTTGGTATAAGGGATGGAGTGGACAAAAAACATGCAATATGGAATGTACGCAATTTTACTTGTTATTTTTGGATTGATTCTTTGGAGGCGAACAAGAGCTATGGTCCGACCAATTAAAGGCTCGGGCTTACGAATTTTGCTACCGCTGCTCTATATGTCACCTGCCTTATCTGTGGTGATGCAACCTTCCGTTCACTTCACTTCTATAGAAATTGTCGTAACTGTGATATTTGGAACGATCTTATCTCTTCCATTGATTTATACAACTGGATACGAAATTCGAGAGGATGGGAAAATCTATGCAATAAAGAGCATTGGCTTTGTGATTGCTTTAATATTAGTATTTGTTTGCCGACGCTTAGCTAATTACTTTTTACCAGGCATTGAACCTTTGACATTAAACGCTTTATCTATTATTTCTCTGTTTGTATATGTTGGGTTATGGAGAATCATAAGTTTTATTAAATTCAAAAAGGTATACAACTCACGTGTAGCAGTGTAATAAATGTGTAGAACCCTTGATAAGACGTTAAGAAGTCGACTTGTTTCGGGTCTTCAACCTTTTAATAGAGCTACGGTCCTCAGCAATCAATGAAGGACATGGCGTGTAACGATTTCCCAATAAAAAACACCCCAATGGCTTTATACCTTTCGGGGTGCATGATTTGGGTTATGAAACCTCTTCAAATTGGCTGTTGTATAACTCTGCATAAAAACCATCTTTTTCTAATAATTCCTCATGGTTACCTGCTTCAATGATGTCGCCATCCTTCATTACAAGGATGATATCGGCATTTTTAATCGTCGATAATCGATGGGCAATCACAAACGATGTCTTTCCAACCGTTAGTTTATCCATCGCCTGCTGGATGAGCATCTCCGTCCTAGTGTCTACTGAACTTGTTGCTTCATCCAGGATCAACAATGGCGCTGTTTTCACCATTGCTCTAGCAATCGTTAATAACTGCTTTTGCCCTGCTGACAAACTAGCTTTATCATCCAGAATCGTATCGAAACCTTTCGGTAGAGTTTTAATAAAGTGGTAGAGTCCAACTGCTTTACAAGCTGACTCCAGTTCCTCATCAGTAACTCCCTTGCTGGAATAAATGATATTGTCACGAATGGTTCCCTCAAACAGCCAAGTGTCTTGAAGTACCATACAGAACAATTCATGAAGATTTTCCCTTGTAAGCTGACTAATTGGAACACCGTCAATTAGGATTTCCCCATCATTTACTTCATAGAATCGCATTAATAGATTAACCAAGGTCGTTTTGCCCGCACCAGTAGGACCAACAATCGCAACTTTTTGACCTGCTTTAACGTTTACTGAGAAGTTTTTGATTACAGGTTGATTCTCGTTATATCCAAACCTTACATTTCGAAACTCTACATCTCCCTTGATTGTTTGAAGGCTTGTTGTCTTTTCACTTTCATCTGCAAGCTCCTTTTCCTCCAAAAATTCAAAAACACGTGCACTCGCAGCAGCTGTTGACTGGAGTTGTGTAGCACCCTGTGCAATTTGAGAAAGTGGCTGTGTGAACAAACGAATATACAACATAAAAGAAACAATCACACCAAAGGAGATATAATCATTCACTGCAAGCGCAGCACCAACGATACAAACAACGACATAACCAAGGTTCCCTACAAACATCATAAAAGGCATCATCAACCCAGATAGGAATTGGGATTTCCACGCACTATCGTACAATCCAGTGTTGAATTTGTGAAAGGTTTCCTTAGCTGTATTTTCTCCATTATAGGCTTTAACAACTTGATGTCCTGAATAAATTTCTTCAATATATCCATTTAGCATCCCAAGTTGTTGCTGTTGTTTGACGAAAAAAACTTGGGATTTGGAGATAACAAATGACATCAACCCAAATCCAATAAACGTTGATAATACAGCAGAAATAGCCATAATCCAGTTTGTATAAAACATCATTATTAATGATCCAAAAAACAATGTGAAAGCAGAAGTTAACCCGCTAATACTCTGGTTAAGTGTCTGACCTACCAAATCGACATCATTGGTGACACGGCTTAACACATCGCCGGTACTTGTTGAGTCGAAGTATTTTAACGGAAGACGATTCATTTTTTTCGAAAGGTCTCTTCTTAACGCTTTTGAAATACGCTGTGTGACTGTGGCCATAATAAAACCTTGAGAATATTGAAACAAAAACATCAATCCATAAAGGATTAAAATAACGATTGCCACGTCAACAACCTTTTCCATGTCAATGGTCGTCATCATGCCCTCTACGATCGTATCGGTCATATTTCCAAGCAAATCAGGACCAATGATTGTAAAAATGGCCCCCGCCACGGATAGAATGACTGCTAGAATGATGGCAGGTACAAACGCTCGTGAATAAACGAATAATTGTTTAAAGCTTTTCATGCTTTGCCCCTTTTCTTGGCCTTCTTGGCCCTTGCGGGAACGTGCTGCTTTCTTCGACTTGAGTTTCGTTTTTTGTTTATCCGCCAATTTCAAGTTCCTCCTTTGACAGTTGCGAGTAGGCAATTTCTTGATAAACCTCACATGTTCTCATGAGCTCATGATGAGTACCAATTCCAACTATCTCTCCTTCATCAAGAACAATAATGCGATCAGCGTCGATGACGGTTCCAATACGTTGTGCAACTATTATGGAGGTTGCATCTTGTATTTCTTTCTTCAGACGGGACCGTAACACCCGATCTGTTTTATAATCTAGCGCCGAGAAAGAATCATCAAAGAGATAGATTTCGGGATTTTTATAGATTGCACGAGCAATAGACAATCTTTGTTTCTGGCCACCTGAAATATTCGTACCACTTTGGGCAATTTGTGCCTCATACTGGTTTTCCATTTTTTCCACAAATTCTTTCCCTTGTGCAATTTCAACAGCTCTCTCGATTTGGTTGTCAGTCTTATTTTCCCCTGTACCAAAGGCTACATTAGAAGCAACGCTGCCGCTAAACAAAATAGCTTTTTGGGAAACATATCCAACCTTATTTCTCAGAGCTTCAAGGCTAAACTCCTTAACATTTGTTCCATCTACAAAAATGTCACCTTTCGTTGCGTCGATAAAACGAGGTACCAAGTTTAGGAGAGTACTTTTTCCACTACCTGTTGATCCAATGATGGCAACTGTTTCGCCTCGATGTGCACGAAAGCTTATATTTTTTAAAACATAATCTTCTGCTTCCGGATACTTAAAACTCACATTGCGGAATTCAACTTCTCCTACTGTGTTTGTTTTTTCTGTTAGATTTCCATCTTTGATTTTAATATCAGTATCTAATACCTCATTAATCCGTTTTGCTGAAACTGCAGCACGAGGCATCATAATAAATACCATTGATAACATCATAAAGGACATAATGATTTGCATTGCATAGGAGGAGAAGACCACCATATCGGAAAACAATGATAAGCGATTCGGTACCGAAGCATTGTTAATCAAAATCGCACCTATCCAATAGATGGCAAGATTCATTCCAGACATCATAAGGCCAATTGAGGGAAATAAGATGGCCATCGTCCTACCGGTGAAAAGATTTGTTTTTGTTAATTCATTATTTGCATCTTCAAATTTCTCTTCTTGATATTCCTCTGCATTATAAGCACGCACAACACGAATACCTGACAAATTCTCTCTTGTCACAAGATTCAATTGGTCAGTCAGAGTTTGAATAATCCGGAATTTAGGCAGTGCGATAAAAACGACAATAGCAATTAATACACACAGGAATGCAACGGCAACTCCTGTAGCAACGGTCCATTCCCAAGACTTGCCCATAATTTTCATAACTGCCCATACCGCCATAATCGGAGCCCGAATGACGATTTGCAATCCCATTATGATTAACATTTGAACCTGCATAATATCATTCGTGGATCGTGTAATTAAGCTTGGTGTAGAAAAAAGATTTACTTCCTCCATTGAAAAAGACAAGTTCTTTTCAAATACCATACCGCGCAATCGTACCGAAAATCCAGCTGCTATTCTTGCTGCTAGAAAAACGGTAACCATCGATGCAAGCATACTACCTATGGCACATAAGATCATGAATGCACCTTGTGAAAGCACATCGCTAATCTCACTGCCTTCTGTTTGTACAAGCCTAGTGATTTCTGCCATATAATCGGGAATTTTTAAATCAAGCCATACTTGTGTCACGATGAAAACAAGGCTACATAAAACGAGTAACCAATCTGTCTTCTGAAAATATTTAAAGATTTTCAGCATGTGTGGATTCCTCCTAAGGCATAATGTTGAATAATAAAATTTAAAGTACCAATGGGGTATTTTGAATGCTTTGATTCATTTCACTTATCAGCCATGATAAATAATTCTTCGAATGATTCTAGGTGATCTATCCCGTCTTTTTCCATCTTTCCTTTTACTGCTGTAAGTAATAACCTCATGCCTTCCTCCACAGTTTCCTGTTGTGATGGTGTTAATAATTGTAATGCTTCACTAATCGCGTGATTCACTGGTTTTGGTGAAGCTTTTTTTATTACATTCAGTTTCTCGTCACTGATCGTGATTATGACAGACCTTTTATCTTTCGGATTTGGTTTCTTAAGTAATATACCTCTGGCAGACAATCTTTCCACAATATCTGAAACGGTACTTTGGGTCATCCTCAGGTTATGTGTAAGTTGCTTGATGCTCGTCGAGTCATGAAGAAGCACTTGTTTAATGACCTTTAACTGAGGAACAGTGAGACCATGCTCCTCGGCATATTTTTGTATGCTCTTCGCCATATACCGATGTAAAAAATCAATCGATTCCCTTAAAAAATCTGCCTTTTCATCCAAGTTTTTTATCTCCCTTCAACATCCATCTTGTACGATTCATCGCATACGATATATCTTATCAGGTAATAAATCATATAATCATATAAACACCTTGTCAATTCATTTATTATAAATATTTTCAAAAAAATTACGGCCTCAAAAATCTTCCTACACAGTAACTATCGTTGAATAGTATCAATTGAAGTACCCAGTAAATGAAACTTATCGAACATTAAAAACGTAATTATTAATATCAAGTTTCTAAGAAAGGAGGAATTCGTAGTGCCTACTTGTCAAAACTGTAAAAGAAAGTGGTCTTGGTTTGATTCGATTAAGAAATTACTAGCATTTCGTAAAAAAATGATATGTAATCATTGTGGAGAAATTCAATACCAAAGTACAACTTCGAGAAATACTACTACTTCTTTATTAGTTTTACTCCCCATTAGCACTCTACCATTTTCTATAATGTTTGATTTATCTCCTATTTCTGTACTACTCTTGGGACTTGCCTTAATATTTGTGGCTCTGTTTGTAATGCCATTATTACTGAAATTAACTGATAAAGAAGAACCATTATGGTAAAAGGGGACTACAAGGCTGTCATTAAGAGCAGCTTTTTATTTTTGTACTAACGAAGCAATTTAGTTGAACAAGAAATACTGTTTTAAATGGGGGTTAGAGCAATCACTGTAAAGAATATATTTATAATTGCTGTAAGGTGGGTATGTATTAGAATATAATTTAGGTGTAAATATCGAAAGTTATACCGACACAAAATGAACATGAGGTTTAAATATGACTACATTTCTTTTATTAATCATCTACTTGGCTTTTATCAGTTTAGGTTTACCAGATTCTATATTGGGGGCAGCATGGCCCGCAATGCGGCCAGATTTTGGGGCACCACTCGAGACTGCTGGATACCTTTTTATGACAGTTGCAGGTGGTACAATTATCTCTAGTTTAGTGAGCGGAAAGGTACTTAAACGCTTTGGCACAGGTAAAGTGACAGTTGTCAGTGTCTTAATGACTGCTGCTGCATTGCTAGGATTTTATTTTGCTCCATCGGTTGCTTGGTTACTTGTGTGTGCAATCCCACTTGGGTTAGGGGCAGGAGCAGTTGATGCGGGATTAAATGATTATGTGGCTACACATTATCAGGCACATCATATGAGTTGGTTACATTGTTTTTGGGGAGTAGGAGCTACACTTGGACCAATCATTATGGCTCAATTTATTTTAGAGGAAAATGCTTGGAGAAGTGGATATCTTGTTATCTCTGTTCTTCAGTTTACGTTAGTTATCATCCTGTTCTTTACATTACCTTTATGGAACAGAGTGACAAAAAGCAGCAATATCACCTTAATTGAAGAGGAGGAAGCTGCAAAAATTACACCTAATGGTGAAGATGTTAAAGACGCAAAACCATTACAGATAAAAGGAGTAAAGCTGGCCCTTGCATCTTTCTTGTTTTATTGTGCAGTTGAAGCGACGGTTGGGCTTTGGGGAAGTAGTTTCTTAGTAAATGTCAAAGATTTAAGCCCGGCAACGGCAGCAAAATGGGTTTCCTTTTATTATGCAGGAATAACACTTGGTAGATTGATAACAGGTTTTATTACCTTTAAAATAACTAACCGTACACTAATTCAGCTGGGGCAAATAATTGCATTAACAGGTGCCATTATATTGATAATACCCTTGCCATCCCTTTTCTCACTAATAGGATTTATTATTGTTGGTTTAGGATTAGCACCAATATTTCCTTGTATGTTACATGAGACACCAACACGTTTCGGAAAACAACATTCTCAGACAATAATGGGCTATCAAATGGCAGTAGCTTATACCGGTACTACATTCATGCCACCACTACTTGGATTTGTGGCGTCTCAAACTACAATTGGAATCTTCCCAGTATGTGTTGCTATGTTTATATTAGCGATGCTTCTAAGTTCCGAAAAACTTAATAGTCTTTTGAAAAACAAGCATTTACTGATAGCTCGACAGTAATCGATATACCACTCAGGCTGGATCCAAGAATGGGTTCAGCCTGGTTCTATAGGTTTTAATCAATAATAACTAATTCATTTTTAGAAGAATATACCATATTAAAGGGGAAGTAGCTTTAGAGAGTGGGACTGTATCCTAAGAAGCGGGTCTATTGGAGCCCGCTTTTTCTATGTGTAGAAAGTAATAGAAAGATGAAAAAGAAATAGTAAAATAGTATTACATTTTACATTTTGTAAAATTAACTAGGGTTATTATTTTACATTACTTCCAATGCAATTGATAACGCTTACATGTTAAGGTTAATTATATTTAGATTATTTGGAAAATTGATATAATGGTGAGGTGATATCGATTTATAAAAATATAGCATCTTTTTTAGGGATATATTATTTGATGCACGAATATTGAAAAAAGGCTTATTACATATCCACCTAAGAAGAAGTGTTGTGTATTGAAATAAAACTATGAAAAATGGGGTGTTGGATAATTTGGAAACAAAAGTAGAAAGAACCTATGAACCTTTAGCTAATCCACCATTAACTCTAAAAGGGAAACTATCGGTAATTGGCCCAGGAATTGTTGTTGCTGCAACTGGTGTAGGAGCAGGGGACTTAATTATGGCTTCTATAGCAGGTGTTAATTACGGTTTAATGTTAATGTGGGCAGTCTTCGTAGGAGCATTAATAAAATTTATTCTAAGTGAAGGGATTGGAAGATTGTATCTAGCGACTGGTACTACATTTCTACAAAGTTGGCATTCGTTAGGATGGGTTGCAACCTCTTATTTTGGAGGGTATGCCATTTTATTTGGGATTATTTATGGAGTCGCAGCACCAACTGTATGTGGAATGGTTTTAGCCGCATTGTTACCTGGTACCCCTGTATGGTTAGGAGCGATTGTATCCTCTATAGCTGGTTTTATATTAGTTTGGTTTGGTAGATATCATTTATTGGAAAAAGTCATGATGGTATTTGTTGGCTTAATGTTTATTACAGTTGTTGGATCGGCAATTATTATTTTGGCTAGTTCAAATGATGTTACGTACCAAGTAATCCCTTCTGTGCCAAAAGGTTCATTTGCGACAATACTCGGATTAATTGGTGGGGTAGGTGGTTCGATCACATTAGCTTGTTATGGGTATTGGTTACAGGCCAAAGGCTGGAGTGGTAAGCGTTGGATGCCAACAATGAGGATAGATAATGGCGTAGCCTATACAGTTACTGGGATTTTTGCAGTGGCAATAATGATTATTGCAGCTGAATTATTATTCGGAACGGGCACAACAATTAATGGAAACCAGGGACTTCTTGGACTTGCAGATGCTTATGGCGAGAGATTCGGAAATGTAGCACGTTGGATTCTATTGCTAGGATTCTATGGAGCGGTGTTTACATCGGTTTTAGGGCCTTGGCAAGGTATTTCTTATCTTTTTGCCGACTTTGTACGAATAGTACGAAATGGTAGAAAGAAGAATAACGATTTAAATCAACCAATCTCTGAAAAAGACCCCGCTTATCGCGCGTACCTTGTTTGGATGACATTCCCGCCTATGTTACTTTTGTTATTTAATGAGCCTGTTGCAATTGTTTTTATTTACGGCATTCTTGGATCCATATTTATGCCCGCACTTTCATTAGGCTTATTATATTTATTAAACTCTAAACAAATTGACCCTGTTTATCGTAATGGTAATGCTACTAATCTATTTTTAGTACTTATTATTTTACTCTTTGTATACCTTGGTGGTAGTGAACTCATTGATATGCTCTTTTAGCTTAACTCATCAAAATGTTATTCTATCTTTTCACACAAAAAAGCAAGGGGAGTGTGAACTGCACCCTGTCAAGTAGACAGTGGAAATAATAAAAATGATTTAAGCGGCTCTAGCTCTATATTCCATAGGGC
>NZ_JBPFDQ010000097.1:0-20539 GCF_059415045.1 Ferdinandcohnia sp. SAFN-114
ATCAAATTAATGAAAAAGTGTTAAATTTAATATGGATAGGTGTTTTATATATGTCTCATTTGGCTAGGTCAGTTCAGTGTTTCCCCTACCTTATTGATTTCCTGCTTTTTCAAGAGCACCTGGTGTCTTGTATGCTGCAAGCTTCTCAACTAATTTATTGCTTTCTGTATTTAATCCTTTAATGTTTACTTTAGTGCCATTTTGATGATATTTAAAGACGACTTTATCAATTGCCCCTACCGCAGAGTCATCCCAAAGGTGAGCACTTGATAAGTCTAAATCAATTTCTTTTACATCTTCTTTATAATCAAAGCTATTAACAAAATCAGTAACAGAAGCGAAGAACAACTGCCCTGAAACATGGTACATTTTCTTTTGCGAATTCTTAGCTGAAAGACTTGAAACTTTTACTTTTGAAATCTTAGAAGCAAAGAAAATTGCACTCAAAATGATTCCAACTAAAACACCTTTTGATAGGTCATGTGTCTGTATAACTGTGATCACTGTAACAATCATAACAATAGTATCCGTGATTGGAACCTTATGAAGAGTACGTAATGCAGACCAGTCAAACGTTCCGATTGAAACCATGAACATCACCCCAACAAGGGCTGCCATTGGAATTTGAACTAGGAAGTCCTTAAGTACTAAGATTAAGACCATTAAAAACAATCCGGCTACAAACGCAGAAAGCCTTCCACGACCACCCGATTTAACGTTAATCACAGATTGTCCAATCATTGCACAACCTGCCATTCCGCCAAATAAACCAGAAACGATATTTGCTATCCCTTGCCCACGTGCTTCTTTATTTTTATCACTTTCTGTATCTGTCATATCATCAACAATCGTAGCTGTTAGTAAAGACTCCACTAATCCAACAATTGCGATTGATAAAGAATAAGGGAAAATAATTTTTAATGTTTCAAAATTGAATGGAATATCAGGTAGTAAAAAGATCGGTAATGTTGATGGTAGTTCCCCCATATCTCCTATTGTACGTACTCCACTATTGGTTAATACTGCAATTATTGTCATAACGATGATCGCCACTAATGGTGATGGAACAGCTTTTGTAAAGCGCGGGAAGATATAAATTATCGCTAATGCCCCCGCTACCATTGCGTACATTTGCCATGATTCACCAGCAAAATGCGGTAATTGAGCTGCAAAAATAAGGATTGCCAGTGAGTTCACAAAACCAGTCATAACTGAACGAGGGACAAATTTCATAAGTCTTCCAAGCTTTAACACACCCATGATAATTTGGATAATCCCCGTTAAAATCGTTGCAGCAAGTAAGTATTGGAGTCCATAATCTGCAACCAATGTTACCATTAACAATGCAGTTGCACCTGTTGCTGCAGAAATCATACCAGGTCTTCCTCCAACAAACGCAATTGTGACTGCAATACAAAATGAGGCGTACAGCCCTATCATGGGGTCTACTCCTGCAATCAGTGAAAAGGCAATTGCCTCAGGAATTAGAGCAAGTGCAACAACAATCCCTGCCATGATATCTCCTCGCACATTGCCAAACCATTCAGTTTTAAATGTTGATATATTCAAATCAGCACCTCTTTCTATTTTGTTTATCATTTTTTTGTCTAGCTCTAGCAAGTAGCTACTATCAAGACTCCTCTTACCTTCCGTACACAAAGCCTAACATCGGCCCGATTCCTCGCCGTATTTCCTTATCTCCTTCAGGTTCATATCAGTCCGTTTGTCTCAAAATGATTGCCTTCGCTTTCTAATGACTTTCAACTCTCATGAAAGTCGGGTCCGTCTTTAACAAATCATAGTATAGCGGATTATTGCTAATTTGTGAAAATGTTATGTAAACGCAAACATATTGATCCATCTTCCTTATTCTACTGTTTTCTCTCATTTTCACTGTGACTTAATAAAAATCTTAATTCTATATGGTAGTTTTTAGTGCAGTACCAAATAAAAAAACAGTCAGTTCTTTTTTATAAAGCACTGACTGCCTTTACTCAATTTTACTTTACAATTAGCACTGGACAATTTGCACGCTTGGCAACTTTATGACTAACACTTCCAAGTACAAACTCCTGTAGCACATTTAATCCTCTGCTTCCAATGATGACAAGATCAAACTGATTTTTATTCGCATAATTTACAATAGTAGGTCCTGGTTCGCCATGGAGAAAAGTTATTTCATAAGAAACTCCTGATTTCCTCATTAATTGTTCTATTTCTCTTAATCGGAATCTTCGTTTATCACCTATATCCGGAGCATTCCAATTTTCTAATACATCGGATTTGACTTTATTGTGATCGACTACATATACGATTTCAATTTTAGGATGAGATTTTCCGTTTGTAAGCATTATTGCATTTTCGGACGCACGTATAGAGTGCTCAGAACCATCTGCAGCTAATAGGATTTTGTTGTACATAATTGACCTCCCTATTTAATGCTCTCTTATATAATTCCTTACAATATACACATTTTCCTTTATTACTTTAATTTTTTTACGACTTTGAAATTACTATAGGACTTTTATCTAGTTATCTCCAAAATCTTATTGTAAGTATCTAACGTTAGTCGGGGGTCCGGATCTTCATGTTGTTTTTTGGGAACATTAAAATTTGTTAATACAAAATGATGCTTAGTCTCGATGTTATGTCTAGCCAAAATATGCTTACAGCATGCCAGTGGGCAACCGTCAATCGCAATGATATCCCTTCCTGATTTTGCTGTTTTTACAAGTGGTTTTACATCTCCGCCTACACCTGCAATGCAAGACATTTCAGCTATATTTTCTCGATCCATCTTTATAGCTATTGTATTTGCTGTTTGTGCAGCGGACGAACAACCTGAACAAGAATACACTAAAGGTAATTTCTTTTTTTCCACTCTCTATTCCCTCCCTTTATAATTGGAATCTATTTTAGTTTATTTACCTTACTTTTTCTGTGAGGAACATCACCATTTTTAGATTTTTGCAATAAATTCTAATAATAAAAGAAGCTACCCATTAGGCAGCTTCTTTCTATTTAGACATACTTCCTATGCACTGTTTTTCCATCATACGTAAATACAACCGATTTATTTTCTAGTACAGTTTCCATGTGGACGGGTCTGCCCCATAATTGATAAATGTAAGGAAGTACTTTTTCAAGATATTTTAAATCAAGCTCTATGTCTTCGTACCAGTGTTTTAGGAAGAGTTCCCCACTTTTTAGATAGTCACCATCGTTTACAGTGATATACGGGAATCCACCGTTGACACGCATGTTTACGAGCTGGTCACGAACCTGCGTCCATTGTTTATCAATGATTTTATAATCTCGACCTTGCTTTTGGAAGAGATACATGTCTTCACGTAGGACTAAATCCTTCGTTAAGTAATTTCGAATGAACGATATATCTGATTCAACTTCACGAACCTCAAAGATTTTTTCACGCCCAGATCCTGGCTGAACACCACGTTCCTTCATTTCCTTTGTTGGATTATTGTATCGTTCCTCTATGTCCTCAAAGATTTTTAAACCTAGGTAATATGGATTAATGCTTGTTTTTGATGGTTGCACTACACCTGCATTGAGCTTCGCAAACTCAATGGCTTCATCAGAAGTAAGATCCATTTCTCGGAGAATGCGTTGGTGCCAATATGAAGCCCAGCCTTCGTTCATAATTTTGGTTTCAAGCTGCGGCCAAAAATACAGCATTTCCTCGCGCATCATTGTTAAAATATCGCGTTGCCAATCCTCTAGTTCCCGACTGTATTGTTCAATAAATAGAAGAATATCTTTTTCAGGCTGTGGCGGAAATTTCTTTTTCTTACGTGCAACTGGTTTATCATTTGCCGCCTTTTTATCTAAGCCCCATAAATCATCATATGGTGACGGCTTTCGCTTTATTTCTTCTTCTTCATCCTCAAGGCTCCAAGAAAGCTTTGGCCTCATAAGGGAAGGGTCAATATGCTCTTGGATAGCTAATACTGCATCTAAAAATGTTTCGACCTCAAGTTTTCCGTATACATGTTCATAATGTTTCACCCGTTCCGCTGTAGCTGCCATACTTTCAACCATATCTCGTTTTGTATTACTAAAACGGATATTATTTTTGAAAAAATCACAATGTGCTAGTACATGGGCAACAATTAGTTTGTTTTGAATAAGGGAATTAGAATCAAGTAAAAACGCATAACATGGATCTGAATTTATAACGAGTTCGTAAATCTTACTTAATCCTAAATCATATTGCAGCTTCATTCGATAAAATTGTTTTCCAAAGCTCCAATGCGAGAATCGAGTAGGCATCCCATAGGCGCCAAATGTATAAATAATATCAGCAGGACAAATTTCGTATCTCATTGGATAAAAATCCAGTCCAAAGCCTTCTGCAATTTCTGTGATTTCATCAATTGCATACTCTAGCTTCTTGCGATCAGAATCTCTCACAGTTGATCTCCCCCTTTTCGTCCTTATCACAATTTATGAGTCATTGGTCAAAATGATGAAAGGGGATTTTGTTGTTACACGTTTTTAACGCAAAAGAGGCCACATTCGTTCAGTGAATTGTGGCCAGATGGTTGTTCCTTATTTTACTTCTTCGATGCTTAACGATAAAAGGGACTCTGTTTGTGGATTAAACAAGATCATCACTTTTGCTGTAAAAGTGCGGTCTTTGGTTTGTACTCTCAATTCAAAAGTATCTTTTGATTGTGTATTAGTAAGATTTTCTCGTCCCTTATACTGATAATCACTAATTTTGCTGTCTGGATAATTTAATTTTGCCACATCAATTGCAATTTTACCCCATTTTTCATAATCCGTTGGAAGCGGTTGTTCCTGCTGTGGTGGTTTTTGTGGTGGCTTCTGTTGTGCGCTTACCATACCGCCTCCTGCTAATAGAAATATACTACAGAAAATTGAAATCAATACTCTTTTTGTCACCTTCCATACCTCCTATGTAAAAATCAATTGTATTTTGTGCTATTCCTTGAGATATTAATCACTTTATTTTTTCCAATTAAACAAAACTCGAGCTTTTATGTATTCATATTTGTTTTGGATTCTTGACCAAGATTTACAGAGAGAAAAAAATTGTTTTCTCCACACACTATAATCAACTCCTTAGAAGGAGGGAAAAGCAGTGAATACTGTTGACTATGACAAAGCGCTTTATTACACGCATCGTTCCCAGTGGGACAACCTACTTATATTGATGGTTCGAACAAAGGATGATTTCCTTTCAAAAAAAATTGAACACTTTTTACATGCCTATAATTTTGAAAAAGATTATTCTGTTATCGAGAGACAGTTGTATTCTTTACTACGGTATATAGACCATGCATCCACAGAAAGCATGGAAGAATTAGCTGCACATATGTAAGTGGGGTGAAAATCCCCACTTCATTTTAATCGAAAAAAAACAAGACCCGAGGGCCTTGTTTTTATTTTAATGTATTATGAACTTGTTCCATCACATCTTTAGAAATGTCATGTAAAGCTTGTTGACTATCTTCAAGTGAACTTCCTTTAACTCCAAAATAAAATTTTACTTTAGGTTCTGTTCCAGATGGTCGTAGGCAGAACCACGTACCGTCTTCTAAGAAGTATTTTAAAACATTTGATTTTGGAAGAGTGATTTCTTCTTTTTGACTTTCTTTAACGTTGGTTCGGACACTTTCCTTATAGTCCTCAACAAGTGTTACCTTACGTCCAGCAACAATTGTTGGCGGTTCACTACGGAAGCTTGCAAGAAGGTTATTAATTTGCTCTGCCCCTTCTTTTCCTTTTAGTGTTAAGGATTCAAGGCCTTCACGATAATAGCCATATTTCTCAAAAATCTCCATTAGGCCCTCATACATTGTCATGCCTTTATTTTTGTAAAAAGCACAAACTTCTACTGCTAATAATGCAGCTTGAACTGCATCTTTATCACGAGCAAAATCTCCAATTAAGTAACCATAGCTTTCTTCATAACCGAATTGGAATTTGTATTCTCCTGTTTGTTCGAATTCCTTAATTTTTTCACCGATAAATTTAAATCCCGTAAGTGTATCAATTGTATCAAGGCCAAATGATTTTGCGATTTCTCGTCCAATTTCAGATGTAACGATTGTCTTAAGAACAATACCATTCTCTGGAAGAACACCTTGTTTCTTCTTTTCTGATAATATGTAATGCAGCAAAATAGCACCTGTTTGGTTTCCTGTTAATACGACATATTCACCATTGTCATCTTTAACAGCTACCCCTAAACGGTCTGCATCTGGATCTGTTCCAATTAAAATATCAGCATCAATCTTTTTACCTTCTTTAATCGCCAATTCGAAAGCTGCATGCTCCTCTGGGTTTGGTGATTTTACAGTTGAGAAATTTGGATCAGGAAGCTCTTGTTCCTTTACCACCGTAACATTCTCGTATCCAAATGCTTTTAAGCCATTTCGAACGGGCTTATTAGCAGTACCGTGGAGTGGAGTAAACACAACCTTGACACCAACCTGAGAAAGCGTTGGATTAATTGAGATCGTTTTTAGTTTTTCTGTATAGGCATTATCAATTTCTGAACCAATCATTTTAATAAGTCCGGAAGCCTTTAATTCTTCTTCATTACCGACTTCTAAATCAAGCTCATTATTAATTGCATTTACTTTTTCAATCACTGTATCAGCAGCTTCTGGTGGAAGTTGTCCACCATCTGAGCCATATACCTTATACCCATTATATTCTGGTGGATTGTGGCTTGCTGTCACGACAATTCCTGAAAAAGCACCTAAATGACGAACCGCATATGACAATTCTGGTGTAGGTCGAAGTTCATCAAATACATAGGTTTGAATTCCATGTGTAGCAAGGGTTTTTGCAGCTTCCATTGCAAAATCAGGTGATTTGTGACGAGAATCATATGCAATAGCAACCCCACGGCGCTTCGCCTCTTCACCAAATGTCTCTATAAATGCTGCAAGCCCAGCTGAAGCTTTTCTTACGGTATATAAATTCATACGGTTTGTCCCTGGTCCGATTTCTCCACGCATTCCACCAGTTCCAAACTCGAGATTTTTATAAAAGCAATCTTCAAGTTCTTTTTGATTGTCTTTTTTTTCAAGCAACGCATTCTTGATTTCTACATCTAACCCCGGCGTATTTAGCCATTGGTTATACTTTTCCATCCAACTCATGTTCGATGCCCCCAATTACAGTTGTATTGTTAATATCTTTGTTTTATCTTCTACCTATTCTATATAAAATCCTGTCTTTTTCCAATTAATTTAGCAAAGTTTGTCTTGTTTCTTATGAAAATGAGTAAAAAGGCTAGGTTGATCAAATGAAGTTTATGATTTTTAGTAGGGATTCCTGTTATGATCCCAATCGTTCTTGTACAATAAGGACCACTAAGTTTGTTCTCTTTTAACTTTACAGGTGGTACATGTTTAAGGCGGTTGCTGTTCATTATTTCTTATTTTTCCAGATGGGTGCCTGTTTAACTGGTTTGCTGGTTCGTTGTTTCCTAATATAATCCATATACATACCCCTTTAACTGGTTTACTAGTTCGCCGTCTCCTGATTTTATCCATATACATACCCCTTTAACTGGTTTACTGGTTCGCTGTTTCCTAATTTTATCCAGATGCATACCTCTTTAACTGGTTTACTGGTTCGCTGTTTCCTAATTTTATCCAGATGCGTACCCCTTTAACTGGTTTACTGGTTCGCTGTTTCCTAATATAAGCCATATGCATACTCTTTAACTGGTTTACTAGCTCGCTGTTTCCTAATATAATCCATATGCATACCTCTTTAACTGGTTTACTACCTCTCTGTCTCCTAATATCCTCCAGTTACGTACCTGTTTAACCTAGCGCCGTTTCACTATTATCACATGGTGGGACCTTATAATTCCCTGAAAGTCAAAAAACAGACGGATTTCTCCGTCTGTCTACAGCAATTATTATCTTTCTTCAGTTGGCTCGGTTGCGTCTTTAATGTAAGCTTCAACTTCGGCTTCATAGCCCCTTTGTTCTTCGGCAGTCCAGTTAAACTTTTCGGCCATGTAGGCAATAATCTGTTGTTTCCATTGATTGACCCAATCGATATCAAAGAACATCGCACCTGTGCGACGAATAAGGAAATCGATTGGTTTTGTAACCATTTCATATTGAATTCCATATTCCAATGACGCAAGTACTGGCAAAGTCTCTTCATCTGCTCTATCGCTAAAATCGACCATGATTCCCTGAACAATATCAATATTTGATCCATACAAATGCGTTAATTTTTGAGCATTCTCTCGAGAAAGGTGGAATTCGTTCATGAGCTTCTCAACTTTTTTAGCCACAAATGATGGATAGTTTTTCGAGCCACCAACATTTCCACCAGATATAGCCATGTTTTTTGTTTGACAAGTTTTAAGTGTAGTTACCCCTTCTTCTTGTAAAAGCCCTCCAACTTTATCTACCACGGTTTCCGCCATTTTACGATAACCTGTTAATTTTCCACCTGCAATTGTGATGAGACCTGATTCAGAAATCCAAATTTCATCTTTACGGGATATTTCGGAAGGATCCTTTCCTTCCTCGTAGATCAATGGTCGTACACCAGCCCAACTCGATTCAATATCAGATTCCTTCGCATTTACACTTGGAAACATATAGTTAATTGTATTGATTAAATACGCACGATCCTCTGATGTAACCGTTGGATGTGCGGTATCTTTGTCATAAAAAGTATCGGTTGTTCCGATATATGTTTTATCGTCACGTGGGATTGCAAATACCATTCGGCCATCTGGTGTATCATAATAAATCGCTTGTTTTAACGGGAACTTGGATTGATCAAGTACAATGTGAACCCCCTTTGTTAGACGCAATACTTTCCCTTTTTTCGAATTATCGGCTTCTCTCATTTTATCAACCCATGGCCCTGTTGCATTGACAATTTTTTTTGTGTAAATTTTGTATTCTTTTCCTGTAAGTTGGTCTACAACCTTTACTCCTTTTACCTTTTTATCCTCATAGATAAATGATTCTACCTTGGCATAGTTGACCGCTTTTGCGCCATTTTCGATGGCTTTTTTCATCACTTCAATTGTTAAGCGCGCATCGTCTGTACGATACTCAACATAATAGCCTCCACCTTTAAGACCTTCCTTTTTGATAAGTGGCTCTTTTACAAGAGTTTCATCAGCACTTAACATGGATCTTCTCTCTGACTTTTTGACACCTGCTAAATAGTCGTAAACCCTTAGGCCAATGGATGTTGAAAATTTTCCAAAAGTACCACCTTGATGTAGGGGTAAAAGCATCCACTCTGGAGTTGTCACATGTGGCCCATTTTCATAAACAATGGCCCTTTCCTTACCTACTTCGGCCACTAATCCGACTTCAAACTGTTTTAAATAGCGAAGGCCACCATGGACCAGCTTTGTGGAACGGCTGGATGTCCCAGCAGCAAAATCCTGCATTTCAACAAGCGCTGTTTTAAGTCCACGTGTAGTAGCGTCAAGTGCAATACCTGCACCCGTTATTCCACCACCAATTATTAATAAATCGTGAACCTCCTTTTCCATATCCGCTAAGATTGAACTTCTATTTATACTTGAGAACTGTGTCACGATCTCCACTCCTTAAAAGAGGTAGAAAAAGAGACCACAAAAGTCATTGTTCACATAGTGACAATGCTCCTGCGGTCTCTCCCTAATCTCCTACCGAATGATTAACTTATCTTCATGATAGCATAACTTTTATTTGAATGCCATGGCAGCCTGTACTGCCTTTTTCCAACCATTATATAGTTCTTTACGCTTTTCCTCACTCATTTTTGGTTCAAATGTTTGATCAATCGCCCATTTACTAGAAATTTCTGATTGACCCTTCCAATAACCAACTGCCAAGCCAGCCAAGTATGCAGCCCCTAAAGCTGTTGTTTCATTGATTACAGGACGTTCGACTGGAACTCCTAAAATTCCGCATTGGAAATCCATAAGGAAGTTATTTTTAACAACACCACCATCTACACGAAGCGTTTTCAACGATATGCCAGAATCGGCCTCCATGGCCGTTAAGACATCCTTTGTCTGGTAGGCTAATGATTCTAAAGTTGCTCGAATGAAATGTTCTTTTGAAGTCCCCCGTGTAAGGCCAAACACAGCCCCACGAACGTCACTATCCCAATATGGAGCGCCTAGTCCAACAAATGCCGGCACTACAAATACTCCATCAGTTGAATCCACTTTGACAGCATAGCCTTCGCTGTCCTTGGCATCATTAAACATGCGTAGACCATCACGAAGCCATTGAATAGCGGAACCTGCGACGAAAATACTTCCTTCTAAGGCGTATTCAACTTTTCCGTTAATCCCCCATGCAATTGTTGTTAGTAATCCATGCTTAGAAGGCACTGCTTTCTCACCGGTATTCATCAGCATAAAGCAGCCTGTTCCATATGTGTTTTTAACCATCCCTTTATCATAACAAGCTTGCCCGAAAAGAGCTGCTTGTTGGTCACCCGCTGCACCTGCAATTGGCACCTCTTGACCAAAGAAATGATAAGGAGCTGTGGTTGCATACACGTCTGAAGATGGGCGAACTTCTGGGAGCATCGACTTAGGTACTGTTAAATGCCCTAATAACTCATCATCCCATTGTAACTCGTAAATGTTGTACATTAAGGTTCGGGAGGCATTAGAATAATCTGTTACATGAGCCTTCCCACCTGACAGCTTCCATATGATCCAAGAATCAATTGTACCAAATAGAAGTTTCCCGCTCTCCGCTTTTTCACGTGCTCCTTTTACATGATCTAAAATCCATTTCACTTTTGTCCCTGAAAAATAAGCATCAATCAATAGCCCAGTTTTTTTACGGAATGTATCACTTAATGCTCTTTCTTTTAGTTCTTCACAAATATCAGCTGTTTGACGGGATTGCCACACAATTGCATTGTACACAGGCTGGCCTGTTTCTTTGTCCCATACAACCGTCGTCTCACGTTGGTTTGTAATCCCTATTCCGGCAATTTGCTCCGCTTTTACGTTTGCCTCGGATAAAACTGATGCCATGACCGATAAAATCGAACCCCAAATTTCATTTGCGTTATGTTCCACCCAGCCTGGTTTTGGAAAAATTTGCGTGAATTCCTTCTGCGCAACATGTACTATTTCACCTTTTTGATTAAATAAGATGGCGCGTGAACTCGTGGTACCCTGATCAAGTGAAAGTATGTATTTTTCCAATTTATAGCCCCCCTATCAAATGCGCCTTGGCGTATTTGCGCCCGATTTTTTTCGAGCTCGCTCGAAAAACTACCTCTGAAAAATCGTGGCATCCGCCGAAGGCTTTAACTTTATTCAGACGGAATTTGGACCCATCACTAAATTGAGTACTCAAAATTGCATTCATCCCCACTTATAGAAGTAGAAACTTCTTCTGAATCAAGTTAAAACGTTCTCCTTACTTAAAATTAACACGCTTACATGTTTTTTTCTACCTGAGAAGAGGTGCTTTTTTAGGTCTAAAATTATTTTCTCAGAATAAAAGTAGTAATGTTCATTTTAAAATTAACTCTTGTAAGGAGTGGAATGCTTTGATTGAAAAAGAAGTTACAGTTACGATCAAGGAAGGACTACACGCTAAGCCAGCAGGGGAATTAGTTCAGAATCTCAGTAGGTTTACAAGTGATGTTGAATTTCAGTTTAAAAATAGATCATACAATGCCAAAAGTATTTTAGGGTTAATGGGGGCAGGTATTCGTGAAGGACAGATTATAACTGTTAAAATTGAGGGTCCAGATGAAGAGGAAACATTAGAGTGGCTTGAGACTTTTATTTAATTTCTATTTAAATATTACCACAATCGATATCAGTTATTGATATTGATTGTGGTTATTTAGTCATATGTCTTTCACACAGCGAAAGCCGAGATTTCCAGTTGAGCTATCTGGTGTATTCGAACTTCTCGCAGCAACCCGGTAACGATTACAGTACGAGTGGTGACAAAGATAAGATCCACCTCTCATTACTTTTGTTTGCCCAGTAGCCGGTCCCTTCGGATTATCTCCTGTATCAGACACATGAAAAGTGGGGCTAAACCAATCTTCACACCACTCCCATACATTCCCTACAATATTATATAACCCATAACCGTTAGGTGGAAATTCTGAGACGGGTGCAGTGGATAAATAGCCATCTAATTTTGTATTTACATGTGGAAAATTCCCTTGCCATATATTACAAAGGTGGTCACCATTAGGGGTTAATTCATCTCCCCACGGATAAATTTTTTGCTCTAAACCTCCTCTTGCTGCAAATTCCCACTCTGCTTCAGTTGGAAGTCGCTTCCCAGCCCACTCGCAATATTTCATAGCGTCATTCCATGAAATATGAATAACTGGGTGGTCCATTCGATTGTCAATCGAGGAATCTACCCCTTCAGGCTTTTTCCAATAGGCACCTTCTACGACCCACCACCAAGGTGTCGATGCTACCTGATTTTTAACGGTCTTCGCTACTTCTTTCGATATTAACTGATAGAAAACAAATGACCAACCGAATACTTCTGCTTCTGTTTTATATCCAGTATCATTCACAAATTCTGCAAACTGTGCATTGGTAACAGCATAAGTATCCATATAAAAAGGATTCACTTTTACTTTACGAACTGGCCCCTCTCCATCGGCAGGAAATCCTTCTTTCAGGTCAGTTCCCATTAAAAATTCTCCACCTGGGATGTAGACCATGCCGTCGATCGATGAATGGTTTTTCACTTTATCCATAGTCATTAATGAAGCATTTGTCTCCCGTGTTTTACCTTCTGTTCGACTAACTGAACAACAAGACCCTACTACCTTGCTCATGCTGTCACGCCCCCTTCTTTATTAAAATTCGATATGGTTCGAAAATGTCCTGTTGAAAGTCCTGAATTGGAGTTAATTAAGTTAAGGCATATTGTGGCTTATATTTCTCACAACACTTCTTAAACTTCCTTCCACTTCCACAAATACAACGATCATTTCTTTCGGGAAGCTTTCCTCCACTTTGGAGATATTCTACTAGTTTTCTTTCCTTTATTTTTTCTGCTACCATTTGCATTCTTTCATGAGCATATTGATAAATTTGTTGATAGCTTTGGCAAAAATATTCAACATTGACTGTTTGTTTCTGTGGGTCCCAACTACGAGCTCTTGGACAACCTCCGTGACATAGGTGGAGAAATTCACAGTTCAAACACTGCTCTGACAGATTTTCTTTTAAACGAGTAAATTCATTAAATTTCTTTTGGTTAATAATATCGTTGAGCGGATCCTTTCCCACATTGCCTAAGTAAAAATCGTCATGTATGTAAAAATCACAGGGGTACGCATCCCCATTTTGTTCCAAAATTAATGTTTTTGGACAAGTCACTCGGTGAATACAGATCTCTGCTTCTTGATGAAGATAGACGGCCAACATATTATCGAAAAATCGTTCAGAGATAATTGGATTTCCGTCATTATACCAACTATCAAATACTTGACATAGAAAATCACCATACTCCTTTGGTGTAATCGTATACCTTCCTAATTGTCCAACTTCCTGTGCTTTAAAGTCCATACAAGGAATGAATTGAATATATTGAAATTGCTCGTTCAGATAGAATTCCATTAATTCATTCCCTTTTGTAACATTTCCCTCATGGATGACAGTTAAGATATTAAAATCTACCTTCTCATCTCTTAAATACTGGATGCCTTTCATAATGGAGTTAAAACTACCACCACCTGAACCTGTAACCCGCTTTGCATCATTAATATGTTTAGGACCGTCGAGACTAACACCAACTAAGAAATTGTATCTTTTAAAAAACTTTGCCCATTCTCTCGTGATTAATGTTCCATTTGTTTGAACGGAGTTGCTTATGATTGTATTCTGTTTTGCATATTTGGCCTGAAGTGAGACTACCTTTTTAAAGAAGTCTAGCCCTGCTAATAGGGGCTCTCCACCTTGCCATACGAAAGAAGCCACACCGTTTGACATGGCCATATATTCTTTAATAAACTTTTCAAGTACTTCATCCTCAATTTTATTTAATTGATCAATCTTACCTTTACACTTGCTATAGTAACAATAATCACATGCTAGATTACAAGCCTCTGAAACTGTTTTCCAAAGAACTCCTGTAAGATTTGTTGCTCCTATTCCACAGGCACTCATTCAACTTTCCCACCTTATCCTTTTATCCTTATATTATTAAAAAGAATAAAAAGCTACGGTGATGTTAATCACATAGACTTAAGGTTTTCAGCTTCTATACGGCTAACTCCTCTATTTTTTCTACTTTTATCGAATCTACACACCAAGTAATCTTAGTCACATCAACACTTCCTGTCTGCTCTTCCAAAGCATTTAATGTTCCCATTGCAAGACCAAATTTAATAAGTTCATCTTCCTTTAAACCGCGCGATAACCCCGCTGCAAAACCAGCGATAACTGAATCACCAGAGCCAACAGGATTTACAACCTTTACTTTCGGTATTTGAACTCGGTATATATTCTCATTATGTTTTACAATTGCACCATTTCCCCCTAGTGTGACGACAACCCATTCTACTCCTTGAAATAGATCCTTTTGTAAAGTTGAGAAAATTTCTTTTTCGCTTGTCAGCCTTTTTCCGAATAAGTCACCTAATTCATCTTGATTGGGTTTAATTAAAAAAGGTTTATTGTTACCTCGCAATGTTGCTTTTAGTAATGAACCCTTTGTATCTAATAAAACAGGTTTTTGAAACTGATGTGCAATGTCGATTAAATCGCTGTAATACTCGTCGTTTATTCCCTGTGGAGTACTTCCTGAGATTGTAATATAATTTGACTGCTGTACTGCTTCTGAGTATTGTTTTAAGAATTCGTTTGATTCTTTTTCACTGATGTCCGGACCATCTTCCAAGATTTCAGTTTGCTTGCCTTCATGAATTATTGCAATACAGTTCCGGGTATCGCCTCCAATTTCCACAAAAAAGTCCCTAATTCCCTTTTTGTTTATTTCTTTTCGAATAAATTCACCCAAACTACCTCCCAAGAAACCTGAAGCAGCAGTCTCTTCCTCTAATTGCCTTAGTACATGGGCTACATTTAGTCCTTTACCACCTGCTGTTTTGCCGGCAGTATTGACTCTATTTACTTTATCTAATGAAAAATAATCCATCTTATAATTGATATCAACAGAAGGATTTAAAGTAATGGTTAAAATCATGAATATGCACCTCTATTTCTATTTATCAAAAAAGGCGAGGAACTCTCCTTGCGCATATATACACACATAGGTTTCGATCCCTCACCTAATTCAAAATCAAATTCGCCTTGGCGTAATTTGCGCCTGATTTTTAGCCCCACACGAGGTGGATCATAAAAACGTTGCCACAGGATGTGGCGCTCTTAGTCTTTAATCTTTCTGCTCGAAAAATTTCCTTTGAAAAATCGTAGCATCTGCCGGAGGCTATAACTTTATTCAGTTGGGTTTGAACCCATACGCAAAGTACGACTCCTTTAATAGTTAAAGGAATTCTGCTGAAAAAAGTTATGCTTTTCCGTTACTCATGCAGATTAAGATTTTTTCAATTGCTGCTTCTTTCATTTTCGCTTTTGCTGGTCCAAAATATTTTCTTGGATCTGTTTCTTGTGGGTTTGCAATCAAATGTTCTCGCAAACCAGCTGAGAAAGGAATTTTTAGTTCTGTTGAGATATTTACCTTAGCACAGCCTAAGGAAATACACTTTTGAACATCTTCTTTAGAAATTCCTGATGCACCATGGAGCACAATTGGTACATCGGTCAAACTCTTAATTTTAGCAAGGCGGGCAAAATCAAGATTTGGTTTTGTTTCGTATAATCCGTGGCCTGTTCCAATTGCAACTGCAAGTGAGTCAATACCTGTTCGTGCTACAAATTCTTCGACAGTATCCGGATCAGTATAAACTGCATCTTTTGCTTCAACAATAAGATCGTCCTCTTGTCCCACTAATTTCCCAAGCTCAGCTTCAACAGTAGCACCATATTCATGAGCCTTCTCAGCCACTTTTTTTGCAAGCGCAATATTTTCTTCAAATGATAAATGTGAGCCATCAATCATCACTGATTTTGTTCCTAATTCTAAGGACTCTACAATAGATTCATAAGTTTCATGGTGATCAAGGTGCAGCGCAATTGGTATGTCATTTTCTCTTGCAGCTACTTCTACAATCGCTTGAATATAAGATCGTCCAGCATAGTTCATCGTTCCTGGAGTCGCTGCTAGAATGATAGGAGACCTTAATTCCACAGCAGCTTCAACAACCGTTTGAATCGTTTCGAGGTTATGAATATTAAATGCTGGTACTGCATAATTCTCACGACTTGCTTTTAACAACATTTCTTTTGTATTTTGTATTAAACTCTTTGGTTGAACAGATACCAATTTTCATCACCCTTTATTAGATTTTTTAACCCTTTATTTCTGATACTTTACTTCGCCCGCAACTGCTGTAGCCTGAACCTCAAATTGTTCATCTATAACAACATAATCAGCAACCTTACCTGATGAAATGCTACCCAGAATCATATCTCTCCCTACACTCACAGCCGGAGTTAATGAGCCTAGATGCCAGATTTTATATAAAGGCTCGTTACTCCACTCTTGTAGGTTTTTTACTCCATTAATTAACTTCAACGTACTCCCTGCTAGGGAACCGCCTTCAAGTTGGGCTATTCCATCTTTCATGACTACTGGAAATTCACCAAGTTGGTAATTGCCGTCCGGCATTAATCCTGCTTGCATACAGTCTGTAATCAGTTGTAATTTTTCCCCTTTGATTCGTAATGCTAACGAGGAAACATCCGGGTGCACGTGAAAGCTATCGCATATTAGTTCAGCATAAGCTCTGTCGTCTATTAAAGCTGCCCCAACGACACCTGGTTCTCGATGATGTAATCCAGTCATTCCATTAAATAAATGGACATAATTCCTTGCCCCCGCATCCACAGCTTCCATACAGCATCCATAAGTTGCATCAGTGTGAGCAATACTCACTAATACACCTTCTTTACTCACTTTTCGAATAAACTCAAAAGCCCCTTCTCTTTCTGGTGCAATTGCTATTTTTTTAATAGATCCATTCGCTAATACTTGCCAATATTCAAACTCTTTAATATCTGGATCTCGGAAGTAGCTAGCATTTTGCGCTCCTTTGTGAAGTTCAGTGAAATATGGGCCTTCTAAAAAAATTCCTTCCGATTGGGCACCTGGAAGACCTTCTTCTACCGCTTCTCGAATTGCAATTATTGCACGGTCCAAGTCATCTTTTGATGACGTTAATGTAGTCGGTAAGAAGCGAGTCACTCCTAGAGAAAGGAGTGTCTTTGAGATTTCTTTGACTACTTCTACCTTTCCATCCATAATGTCATTTCCTTTAATACCGTGAATATGAGTATCAAATAGCCCTGGAGCAATCGTGTAACCACTGTAATCAATGATTTCTGCATCCTCCGGAACCTGGCTCACAATAGACCCAAACTTCCCGTCATCAATTACCAAGTAGCCACCCTTTTTTTCCTCATTTTCTAGCAGATATTTTTCAGCTTTTAAATAGTATGTCATTGTCATTCTTCCTTTACAGCTCACTCATAATCGTAGATTGTTACACCTTGAACAACACGGCTAATGACTCCATTTGGACTTGGATTATCAGGTGAAATGCCTAGATTGATAGACTTTTTCATGGCTAATGTTTGGGCAAAGACGATATATAATAAAGCTAAGTAAAAGTCGTTACTCAGTAATTCTCGAGATGTATTCACCGAGAACTTCCAATCTGCATATTGTTCTACTGTTTCATCTATTTTTTCTGTTAATACGATGACTTTAACCCCTGGAATTCCTGCAATTTCCTTAAGAATATCAAGATCATATTTTCTTGTATAAGGATCACTTGATAGGAATAATGCAACAACTGATTGATCATTAAGAATTGATTTGGGACCATGACGAAAACCCAAAGAAGATTCAAATGTTGCGACTACTTTTCCTGCGGTTAGCTCTAGCATCTTTAATGAAGCTTCATGAGCTAATTGGCCAAGTAATCCAGAACCAAGATAGATGATACGATTAAACTCAGATTCCAACACACTGTCTACTGATGCTTCCACTGATTGAATTAATTGTTTTCCATTTTCAATCACAAGATCCATTTCTTGTTCAAAAGATGGATTGTTTGTAAACAAGGCGTAAGCCATTAACAGCATGCAAGAAAAACTACTCGTCATCGCTAATGATTTGTCGTTCGCTTCTTCAGGAAGTAAGATAACGAGACTATCCTTGTCATCCTTTACGTTTTGAGCAAGCTGTCCGTCTTTGTTACAAGTAATAACGACTTGATAAAAATCGTTAATTAATTGTTGACCTAGATTAACAGTCGCTACACTTTCTGGACTATTTCCAGAACGCGCAAACGAAACGAGAATGGTCGGTATTTCTGAAACTAAATATTCGCTTGGATTAGATACAATTTCTGTTGTAGCTACAGCTTCAAAAAAGACCTTATTTTTACCTTCTCGTTTAAATATTGGTGCAAGTATATCACCGATGAACGCTGAAGTACCTGCCCCAGTTAGGATTACCTTAACAACTTCGTGTTTTGAATATATGTCCTGTAGAAAACCTTTATATTCATCCTTTTTTTGAGCAAAAAGTGAAATTGACTTTTTCCAAACAACTGGTTGCTGGAAAATTTCGGAAGCAGTATGTGTAGCGCCTTCTAATTTCAACATAAGTACATCTCCCAACTATATTCATTGTTATGCATGTGATATTCGTGGCATAGGAAGTGGTTCATTGCCCAATTCAGCCCAAATGTATTTCAATAACAGTTCCATTTTCAAAGTAGTGTAATCTGGATGATTCCAAAGATTGTTATATTCATTGGGGTCTTCTTGTAAATCAAATAACTCCCCATATGTTTGGTTATAGTAGACTGTAAGTTTATACCTCTCATCTACGTATGTTTTTTGATGAATAGTCGTTGGTTCATGACGAAATTCACAGATGATATGGTCACGAACACTACTTAGATTTCCTTTCCAAACTTCCTTTTGACTAACACCAGTCATTTCGCTAGGAATCTTTAAACCTGCAAAATCCATAAATGTAGGTGTGAGGTCTACCAATGATTGCAAAGCATTTGAAACAACTCCAGCAGGAATCTTCCCTGGATAGCGAACAATAAAAGGTACTTTAATCAAATCTTCGTAATGAAACCCGCCTTTATACTGGAGCCCATGCTGCCCAAAGAAATGACCATGATCGCTTGTAAAGACAATAATCGTATTGTCAGCGATATTTAGTTCATCAAGCTTATCAAGAATTTTTCCAATATATTTATCCATCATACTTATCATGCCGTAGTAGGTAGCTGTAAGCTTTTTATGGTTTTCTTCGTCAATGTCACGATGAGTATGGTAGCCATGAATTCCAAAGCCAGTCTCCATGTAAGAGCTGAAATCAGGGTTTAATTCTTGGGTCATTTGGAAATGTGGGGGATTTTGCTGATGCTCCCCTTCTTTTCCTGTTGGTATGGTCAATTGTTCCGGGTCATACATTGTATCCCACGGTTCTGGTACAAGGTATGGTGGGTGTGGATCAAAAAAGCTAGACCACAAGAAGAAATTCTCACCATTTTTTACGTAATCTTCTAGTAGAGCATTTGACCTCTCTGCTATCCACGTATCATAATGGTACTCTTCCGGAATATCCCATTTATACTTTATATTTGGGTCCATGTTACCTGTTGGTGAAAGAAAGTAGTCACGCCAATTTTCACATCCCTTTTCTTCCATCCATAAAGCATAATGTTGTCCTACAAGATGTTCATTCGTATGGTTTCGTGCTAGTTCAACATGTTCAAACCCATAAAATTCTTTATCAAAGCTCTTCCAATACTCCAAATCTGCTAATAGTGGATAGGATTCAACGGACTCGTATTCATCTGTTGTTTTGGTTGGTTGTAAATGAGCCTTCCCTATTAAAGCAGTACGATAATTGTTTTCCTGTAAGTATTCTCCAATTGTATGGCGGTCTTCTAATAATTTGGTTCCTAAAGTCCATGCACCATGCTGACTCGGATACATTCCTGTTATGATTGATGCTCGTGATGGCGTACAGGTTGGATTGGGACAATACGCTCGTTGAAACGTAATACCTTCCTTCACTAGACGATCTAGATTGGGGGTTTGAATTTCAGAATTAAAAGCTCCAATCGTGTCAAAATGCTGCTGATCACTCGTGATTAATAAGATATTTGGTTTTTTCACTGGTATCTCCTCGCATCCCATCAAAAACTCTCAGTCCAGCTCCAAGAACACCAGCATCACCCTTCGATTGACTTAAATGCAATCGGCTGACAGCTGCTTTCTGGTCTGGAATACAGTACTCCTCCATTTTCTCCTTGATTAATGGAAGCAAAAAAGGATTGTTATTAATAACTCTGATGCTAGACTAAAAAGTAGACACAGATTGTTATAATAAATATATCAACTATAACGAGGTGTGTCTGTATGGCA
>NZ_JBPFDQ010000098.1:0-20175 GCF_059415045.1 Ferdinandcohnia sp. SAFN-114
TTTTAGCCATACAAAAATACTCCCCCAAAGGAAACAGATTTTTTATTTCATCTGTCTACCTTTAGGGGAGCATATCACAACTAAATTGTCGAATGCCTTTTTAAATATTTATGAAGTCCTTTTTATTGTCTGGTTCTAGGTCAAAGCCCATCGCTTCTGAAGGCTGCAAAAAGTGCCTTCTGTCAGCACTGTTCTTATACTTGTTGCCGATAGGTATGCGCCTTGGGGCTTTTCTTTTTATCCTCTTCTATTACGGTTACGTAGGAATGTTGGTACATCAATTTCTTCTTCTACATGAACTGCACTACGTGTATTTATTTCCTGAACCGGCTCCTCACGTCTAATCTCTCTTCTTGGCGAAACCTGAACCTGTGGTTGAGGTTGTGCTTGTGCTTGTGGTTTAGTACTAAGTGAAGGACGAACTGGACGTGTTGGATTTACTTCAGCTTCTGTAAAACCAGTAGCAATAACAGTCACGACGATTTCTTCTTTTAGATTTTCATTAATTACAGATCCAAAAATCATGTTAACTTCCTGATCTGAAGCTGATGCAACAATATCTGCGGCCTCTTGTACCTCATAAAGACTTAGGTTTGTACCACCTGTAATATTCATAAGGACACCTTGTGCACCATCAATTGATGTTTCAAGCAATGGACTTGATATAGCCTTCTTTGCAGCTTCAGCAGCGCGGTTTTCACCTGTTGCTACACCAATACCCATAAGAGCAGAACCTCTATTAGACATAATTGTTTTTACGTCAGCAAAGTCAAGGTTGATTAACCCTGGTACAGCGATTAAGTCAGAAATACCCTGTACCCCCTGACGCAACACATTGTCTGCTTCACGGAATGCTTCAAGCATTGGCGTATTTTTATCAACAATTTCTAGGAGACGGTCGTTCGGAATGACAATCAGCGTGTCAACTGATTCTTTCATTGCACTAATACCGCCGGCAGCTTGCGTTTGACGCTTTCTACCTTCAAAAGTGAATGGTCTAGTTACTACACCTACTGTTAGAGCACCTAAATCTTTTGAAATTTGGGCAATTACAGGTGCAGCTCCTGTACCTGTTCCACCACCCATACCTGCAGTAACAAATACCATATCGGCTCCTTTGAGAGCTTCTTCGATTTGTTCTCTGCTCTCTTCCGCAGCTTTCTTTCCTACTTCCGGATTGGCTCCGGCACCTAAACCGCGAGTTAATTTCCCACCGATTTGCATTTTTATTTCAGCTTTTGAAAGATTTAAGGCTTGGGCATCTGTATTAACTGCGATAAACTCCACGCCTTGAACACCATGTTCAATCATTCGGTTAACCGCGTTATTTCCACCGCCACCTACACCGATTACTTTTATAGTAGCTAATTGATCAACGTTTGTATCAAACTCTAACATTATAAGATCCTCCTAATTTGCAAATATACTTCTCTTTTAAACTGACTATTCAAAGAAGAGACCGAAAAACCTTTTAACTTTTTTCCCGATATTTTGCTCTTCTTTTGAGTTTTTAGGGTGACTTTTCGCTTGAGGCTGTCTAGCAGGTCTTTTCTCAGGATTTTCCACCTGGACAGTGGTGCTTATTTTTCTTCCTTGGATTCTTGCTTGCTCATATGCGAACTGTAACAGCCCTACACCTGTTGCGTATTGAGGTTCTCTAACACCAATATAGTCTGGCTTTGCAATTCTAACATTGTTTCGTAACACAATTTGAGATAACTCTAATACTCCAGGCATATTTGCTACACCACCTGTAAGAACGAAGCCACCAGGAAGATCTCCTACACCCATTTTCTTAATTTCTTTTTGTGCTAATTGTAAAATTTCTTCTAATCTAGCTTCGATAATTTCAGAAATTTGTAATTGGGTAAATCTTTCATGTTGATCACTGCCAATAATTGGAACATCAAATACTTCTTCATCAGAAGCATCGTCGTAAAAGGCATGTCCATGTTTAATTTTGATTTTCTCAGCATCTTCAGTAGATGTTCGTAAGCCAATTGCTAAATCCTTCGTAATATGGTCCCCACCAACAGGTAGAACACTTGTTGTTTTTAAATGACCATTTTTGAAGAGTGCAATAGTTGTAGAACCTCCTCCAATATCCACGAGAGCAACCCCTAAGTTTTTCTCATCATCAGATAAGGAAATTGAACCTGATGCTAGAGGTTGTAAGGAAATTGCGGTAATATCAAGTCCTGCTTTTTCTACACAACGCAGCAGGTTATGTAAAATCGTACGTGAAGTTGTAATAATAGTTCCCTCTACTTCAAGCCTAACACCTAACATACCACGTGGATCACTAATTTCATCATATCCATCTACAATAAATTGTTTTGGAATCATATCGATAATTTCTCTTTCTGGTGGTAGAGAAATAAATTGTGCGGCATCGATTACACGTAGGACATCTTCATTGCTTATTTCGCGATTTTGACGAGATTCTGTAGAAACTGCCACTACTCCATGTGCATCCTGTAACTGAACATTGATAGCAGGGACGGATACAACTACTTGATTAATAGAAATGCCTACCATTCTTTCTGCTTGCTCAACTGCCTTCTTAATAGAATGAACGGTTTCATCTATGTCTACAATTGAACCTTTTTTCAAACCTTCTGATTTAACATTACCCACACCTATTATGTTAAGAGAATCATCAACCATCTCACCGATGATAACCTTAACATTGGATGTACCGATGTCAAGACTAACACATATTTCATTGCTGTTCATTCTGTGGCACCTCCTTTTTTACATAACACATTTCTTATAACATTTTTCGAACAACAATTGACATTTTTCATAATAATTTTTGTATATGAAAAATATTCAACAACCATAGGGGTTTTCCCTTTATAAAAATCAATTTTTTTCTATTTTATCACGAGAAAGGCTCCATTTGGATAAAATAATTCGTCGGATCACCGCAATATTTTGGAATAGCCTTACTCCAAATGCGAAAACGGCTACCAAGTACAAGTCTACACCAAGATGCACACCTAGAAAAGCTAAACTTGCTGCCAATAAGATATTAAAAAAGAAACCAGAAACAAATACGGACTGATCATAAATATTTTGTAGATGGGCACGAATCCCACCAAACAAAGTATCAAGAGCTGCTAAAACGGCAATCGATAAATAATTCGAATACTCTGCTGGAATTTTGAACTCCGATAACAGTCCGAGGATGATTCCGACTATTAGACCGAAAATTGGAAGCCACATGACTATGTTCCACCTTTATCACTTTTTATCTGGTTCCATATTAGGTTGCATTTCTGTAATCCTAATTGGGTCATCAAATGCAGGAATTGTTACAACTTTACTTGGCTTTGATATTTTTAATCGCAGGTTATCAATAAAGAATTGACGCTCTGCTTCTGATGCTTTTAGCTTGTTATAAAGTCTTTCAGCATCGTCTGCTATAACTTTTATTTCAATTGGTAATGGATTTAGAGAATACGAATCAATTTTCGGTCTTCCTTGAATTTCTCGTATGACCGTTGTCGTAATAACACGGTGGCCGTCAATTGAAATCGCCTTTGCCTGATAAGAATTCAATTCATTCACTAGCCATCTCAACAAACTCGGAGAAATAGTTGTTGCTTGTCTTCCTGCTTCATTGAACGATTGCTCAACTGTAATCGTAAGCCCAGGACCTGATACTTGAGTAAGTCCCGCCTGTTTCTTTAATTCATCAAGCGTATCTTTAAGAATAAGCATTTTACTGTCATCTCGTTGATTCTTGTATTGTTCCAACTTTGCTTCATATGTATAAATTTTTGTTAATAATTCTGTATATAATTCTTGTGATTGCTTTAAATCCTCACGCAATTGCCATAAATCACGTGTATCTCGCACTTCAGGTTCTTTAATGGTTTGGAATTGGACAGCAACCATAAAACCAATTATACACGTAATCACAGTGAAGCTAATTCCTGTTTTTTTGTCCAAGAAAACCACCTAGCCTTCTTTATCAAACATCCGGTTTATTCATTCGCTTTAAGTAATGGGTCCATTTGAATTTGTGTTTTGTTCTCAATTTTCACGACTATATTATCTTGAATCAATTGGTCTGTAATTCCACCATTCATATTTAGAGCCGGTATGAGGACATCGGGATCACCAATTGCTGTGATCACAAATGGTGCCGGATATGGTTTGCCATCAACCACTACAACTGGTCCATTACAGTATAAATACGAATCATGACTAAGTCGTTTTCCATTTACAGAAACCGCTTGGGCACCAGATACATAAAGTTCGTTAATTACCTTAAATAAATGACTCTCATGCACTAGGTAATTATTAACATCTTGTCCTGATGGAACGTAAGAGGAATCTTCAAGTGTAACTGAAACTCCTGGGCCTTTTACACCAATTTCACCAACGACCATCCGATATTTTTCTACTTCTTCAACAAGATTATAGTAAATTTGTTCCTGTTCCTCTTTGGCAAGATCTTCTTCGATTACTTGGATTTGATTTTGTTTCTCAATGAGCTTCAGTTGAAGCTCATTATTTTTTTCATTTTGTTCATTCAATTCCGTTCGTATTTTTGTCTCTTCATTCCATTGTTGTTCAGTGACATGACTTGATTCCATTTGTTCTTTTGTAAATTGGTACGAGAATGAAATCATAAAGCCAAGGACTAAGCAAACAAATGAAAGAACCACATGCTTACCCTTCACTTTCATCTGTTACCATCTCTCCTTCTTCACTGGTGCTCTCTTGTTCGTATGGAATAAACGTTGGTACTACATCTAGTTCAATATATCCATTTAGTGATGGATCCAATTCACTGACAATTGTAGGATATGCTGTAATATTCTTCGCGAAATTTCGTACAGTAGCTTTTACTTCATAACCATCAATCATGTAAAGGGTCATCTGAAGAGGATCATATTCTGTAGGAGTATGGTGAATTTCAGAAATAAGCTTTGAAATTGAGGGTTGGATTTTATTCAGTTCCTTTGTAAGCAACTTTAATGCTTCATCATCCCAGTCAATTAAAATTGGCGCGTCCACTGGGATCGCTTTTGAACCAAATTTTTGGGCATTCTCAATAATCTTCCCATTTTCAAGGATTGGGTAAAAAGTATTATGACCACTTATATATCCTACCCTTTTTAGCTCACTGACATTTATCTTTATATTATTGGGAAATTGCTTTTGAATCGTAACGTCCTTAATTTCAGGGTGTTTTTTTATATTTTGTTTAACTTCATCCTGATTAACCTTCCAAAAGCTTGTCCCAACATTCAATTTGCTTAGCTTTGAAATTTGTTCGGATGTGATATTTTGGTTGCCTGTAATAGTGATCTCACCGATTTTACTTAAAGGAGATTGGAAATAAAGAATTCCGGAAAGCAATAAAAAGAAAAAGGTTATGTACATAATCAAACGACGATTAGCTTTTTGTTTTCTTCTTTGCTTAAGCTTTGGAATTCGGTCTTCTATTGTAACAACCTTTTGCTTTGCCAAATACATTCACCCCGCGAATCGAAAATCTCCTGTAATCATCTTAATATAACAACATGTCCATTTTATATAGGCGAAAACATGCAGTGTAAAAATCCTTTGAACGAAAGAATAAACGGCATGTATACATGCCGTTTAGAAACTTATACAGTAACACATACATGTTATTGTATTATATCATATTTTCCTAAGAAATGGGTGTAGAATCTGTCTAGATTCGACCAATTATTTCAACTTCTGTTTCCATCCGCACACCGTGTAAAGTATAGATTTTCTCCTTTACGAATTGAATGAGATCAAGAACATCCTGCGCTTTTGCATTTCCGGCATTCACAATAAAATTACCATGCATTTCGGATATTTTTGCTCCGCCAATGGTGTAGCCTTTCAAACCTGATTTTTCTACTAATTGTCCTGCATAATGCGGAAGTGGATTTCGGAAAATACTTCCAGCACAAGGGAGATCCCATGGTTGTGTATTCCTTCGATAGTCTTTATTTTTTTTCATGACTGCCGAAATATCCGCTTTATCCCCTTCAGTTAATTGAAACGTTGCCTCTACTACAATTCCAGGTCGTTTCTTTTGAAGGATCGAGGTACGGTAGGAATATTCCATATCCTCATTTGAAAGCCATTCCAGACTACCGTCATCGAATAAAATATGTGCCTTAGTTAATATTTTGGAGATATCAGACCCATGTGCCCCAGCGTTCATATAGACTGCACCACCGATGGAACCAGGAATACCACTTGAAAATTCAAGTCCTGACAATCCTTTTTTTGCAATTTGTACAGCAAGACTTACGATTGAGTAACCAGCACCCACGGTTAATGTTGTACCTTGTAAGTCCATATGATTAATACCATTGCCTAGTTTAATAACTGCCCCTTCAATACCTTTATCAGAAACTAGGAGATTTGAACCTCTTCCGATCGCCCGCCATTTAATTCCGTGTTTTTTTATTATTTCAAGGGTCTTTTTTAAGGATTCTATACTATTTGGTTCGATAAATAAATCTGCCGGACCACCAATCTTGATGGTTGTATGCTTAGATAAAGGTTCATTCTCTATAACCTTTCCAACATTCGACTCTTGAAGTTCTTTTACTATATTTTCCATGATTACCTCCTTCATCTGTATCTCGACACAGAACAGACATTACTGTAGTATATGCTCATTGTTGCTTTCATGGTACATTCGCCTAAATTAGATCATTCATTACATTGTAAAGACGACTTGCAGCATCTGGTATCCCAATTTCTGAAGAAGCTTTTTTCATTTCCTCAAGTTTTATGGGGTTTAAAAGAATTGAGTCAATGTCCTTAATTAACTGAGAACCTGTAAGGTCTCTTTCAAGTCTCAAAATGGCTGCCCCCTTATCGCTTAGGGATCTTGCATTTTTCTCTTGATGGTTATTTGTTACATATGGGCTTGGTACTAAAATGCTTGGTAGTCCTAATGCAGTTAGTTCAGCTAAGGTTGTCGCACCTGCTCTAGCTACAACGAGGTTAACACCTGCTAGAACATCTGGCATATTGTGAATAAACGGTTTGATGATTACATTATCTGGATTTCCAACCGCTTTTACCCGATTAAGTACATTTTCATAATGAACCTCACCTGTAACATAGAGAAATTGATAATTCTTTTCCTTTACTTCAGATAAAGCACTCAAAAATGCATCGTTAAGCGGCTTGGCACCTCTACTTCCACCAACCAGTAAAACAGATTTTTGGGAACTATTCAGACCAACAGATTCTCTCCCTTTACTTCCATCTTTATCAATTACCTCAGACGCCCTTGGGTTTCCTGTAAGGATTACTTTTTCTTTAGGGAAAAATTGACCTGCTTCTTCAAAGCAGATTGCCACTTTGTCAACATATCGGCTTAAAAATTTATTTGTAAGGCCTGGTATGCTATTTTGTTCATGAATGATTGTTGGTATATGTAATTTTGATGCTGCGTAAACAACAGGTCCACATACATAACCGCCTGTACCTATTACAACATCTGGTTTAAATTCTTTTATAAACTTCTTACTATCTTGGACACCTTTTAGGAACCGAGTAATAGTTTTAATATTTTCAAAAGAAAGCTTTCGTTTGAACCCAGTGATATGGATTGTTTTAAATGGGATCCCCTCACGTGTTACAATATTGCTTTCCAACCCTTTTTCTGTGCCAATATAGAGAAATTCGGCTGAAGGATTAAGTTTTTTTATCTCTTTAATTAAGGCAAGCGCAGGATAAATATGCCCTCCTGTTCCACCACCACTAACAACTATTTTCAAGGAAACTCCTCCCGTTTTTGGAAGTTTATCGTAAAATTAGATTAACCCTGTTCAAGTAAACAGGGTTAATCTCTTTTCTAAGTATAACATATATTCATATGTTTTGGGTTAATACCTTGAATACCTACTAATATTTAAAAGGACGCCGACTGCCATCAGCATTAAGGTTAACGAAGACCCTCCATAGCTTAAGAAGGGAAGTGTTATTCCCGTTACTGGCATGAGACCAGTTACAACTCCGATATTTATTATTACTTGAATCGCAATCATTCCAATTATTCCGATTCCTAGGAAACTTCCATATAAATCAGGTGCACCTAAAGCAATCCGTACGCCTCTCCAAAGTAGAATACTAAATAATATGATGACAAACGAACCACCGATAAAGCCTAACTCTTCTGCCAGAATGGCAAAAATGAAGTCAGTCTGAGGTTCTGGCAAGTAGAAAAATTTCTGTCGACTTTGCCCCAAGCCTAAACCGAATAAGCCTCCAGGTCCAATTGCATAAAGAGATTGAATGATTTGAAACCCAGTACCTAATGGGTCTTCCCATGGGTCTAAAAAGGATGTAATCCTTTTTATTCGATATGGAGCCGATAAAATTAAGGCAACAAACCCCGCTACTCCAATTAAGCCCAGTCCTACAAAATGGGAGATTCTTGCCCCCGCAACATAGATCATCACAACACATGTTCCAACCATTACTGTTCCCGTTCCTAAATCAGGCTGTAGCATAATCATACCAAAAGCCAGAAAAACAAGCCCCAGTGATGGCATTAAACCTTTTTTAAAGGAAGTAATTTTCTTTTGATTCTCAGATAGAAATTTTGCCAAAAACGCAATCATTGCTAATTTCATAAATTCTGATGGTTGAATTGAAAATGCTCCAACGCCAATCCAACTTTGAGAACCATTGCGCTCCATTCCAATTCCAGGGATTAGTACAGCAACCAATAAAACAAAACAAATTATGATTAGCACTTTTGCCCAGGTTCTCCAAGTCCAATAGTCTACATTCATGATGAAAAACATCGCAATGACACCAACACTTGCAAATAATAATTGTCTTTTAGCAAAGAAAAACGAATCATCGAATTTATATGTAGCCCATATTGCACTGGCACTGTACACCATAATTAATCCAACTGCTAAAAGTGTAAGTGTTGTAATAATTAAAATGATATCCGGGGTCGTTCTCTGGGTCACAATCAAAACACCTCTACATTCTAGATTCAGAGCAAGGAAAAAGCGCAAGCGCCTTGATTAGCCCCGACAAGCATAAGACGAATCACGCAGGAAATCCTGATTTCTGGAGTGATTTGGCTTATAACCTCGAGGGGCTAGGCGCTGGAGCTAGATTAATCTAGATTGTCCAAGCCCTTACTAAAGCTTATGCACGGCGTTTATAAAAATGTCTCCTCTTTCTTCAAATGTTTTATGTTGATCCCAGCTAGCACATGCAGGTGATAATAAGATGACATCACCCTCATTTGAAAGATCATAAGCTACTTTTACCGCTGCTTCAACATTATCGACAGTTTTTACGATTTCTATTCCAGCAAGTTGGCCAGCTCTTTCAAGCTTTTTAGCTGTTTGACCAAATAGAACCAACGCTTTCACACGTGTTAGTTCATCTACAAGTTCATCAAATTCATTTCCACGGTCTAGTCCACCTGCCAACAAAATTACTGGCTGCTCAAAGGCAGAAATCGCCTTCTTTGTAGCAAGAATATTTGTCGCTTTTGAATCATTATAAAATTTGCGATTTTCAACAGTAGTTACATACTGGAGGCGGTGTTTAACACCTGTAAAGCTTGTTAAAACCTCGTTAATGGCACGATTAGGTGTTGATACGAGCTTAGCAACCGCAACTGCAGCCAAGATATTTTCGAGATTATGAACACCTGGTAAAACAATATCTTTAATTTCAATGATTTTCTCATCATTAAAATAAATCGCCTGATCTTTTATATACGCGCCTTCTTGTAATATTTTCGTGGTTGAAAATTGAACTCTCTTACTTCTAACATTTTCGGCTGCAAACATGACATCTTTGTCATCTATATTGATGACACAATAATCAGCTTCTGTTTGATTTTCAAAAATTCTCGCCTTTGCTTTGATGTACTCTTCCTTTGTTCCATGGTAATCAAGATGGGCATCAAAAATATTTAACAGCACTGCAATTCTAGGAGCAAAATCTGCAATTCCCATTAATTGAAAAGATGAAAGCTCAGTCACTATAATATTTTCTTTTGTTGCCCCTTGTGCAACCTCGCAAGAAACAGTTCCAATATTTCCTGCAATTAATGGAGATTTTTCTCCTTTTTCGAGCATTTCATAAATCAATGTGGTGGTCGTTGTTTTCCCATTAGATCCCGTAATCCCGATAAAATCTGCTGGGGTAATATGGTATGCTAACTCCACTTCCGTTAAAATAGGGATTCCTCTCTTGATTGCCTTATCAATAATAGGATTACTATATGGAATACCAGGATTTTTGATAATAAAGTCAAAATGATCATCCAAAATGGCAATTGGATGACCTCCACACACTACTTTTATTCCCATTTTTTCTAGTTCCTGAGCAGCCTCATTTTCTTCATACGGCTTTTGGTCATTAACCGTTAGAACAGCCCCAACCTCATGAAGAACTTTTGCTGCAGCAAAGCCGCTTTTGGCAAGTCCAAGTATTAAAATATGTTTATTAGTAAACTTCTCTGATTTTTTCAATTAAATCCACACCTCAATATAGATTCCAAGAATGGCACACAATAATCCGACAGTCCAAAATGTTACTACAACTCGCCATTCTGACCATCCTACTAATTCATAATGGTGATGCAAAGGACTCATTCTAAAAACACGTCTTCCCGTTGTTTTAAATGAAATGACTTGAATAATAACAGACAATGTCTCTATTACAAATACGCCACCAATTAATATCAATAATATTTCAAGCTTTAGCATGATAGCAACTGTTGCAATTGCTCCACCAAGTGCAAGTGAACCTGTATCTCCCATGAATACCTTAGCAGGGTTGGCATTAAATACGAGGAATCCAAGAACTGCACCGACTACAGCTACACAGAAAATTGCAACATCATATTGTGCCTGATTCCAAGCTAAAACCGCAAATGCTCCAAAAGCAATTGCCGCTGTACCAGATACCAATCCATCCAAACCATCTGTTAAGTTGACTGCATTGGAGAACCCTACTAACCATACAATTAACAGCAGTACATAAAGAAGTTTCAAATCAAATTCAAAATCTGTACCCGGTATTGAGATCGCAGTTGAAAAATTATTTTGTTTGAAAATAAAATAAAAAATGATAGCAATAAGGATTTGACCAAACAGTTTCTGTCTTGAAGTCAAACCGAGATTCCTTTTTAATACCACTTTGATAAAGTCGTCTAAAAAGCCCAGTACCCCATATCCTAGTGTTACAAACAAAAGCAAATATGTAGTAACAGAAAGTTCACCTAATCGATTTGACACTAATAGTGTAGTAAGTAAGATGGAAACCATAATAATGATACCACCCATTGTAGGTGTTCCTGATTTTTTTTGATGGGATTTAGGTCCTTCCTCACGTATACTTTGTCCAAATTTTAATCTACGTAAGAAAGGGATAAAAATAGGGGAAAGAATGACACTTATTATAAACCCTATTGCAATTGAGTAAATGACTACTTCTTCTATCATTCTTATCCCCTCCCTTCTTCATTCAATGCAACTTTTTTTGTAAGCTTTGTTATTTCATCCACTATGGGATTGTTTTGTTTCATTTCTTCCGTTACATGTGTAAATAGTCTAAATTTTGTCATTTGATCATACCCATTTTCTTCGATTTTTTTTAGATAGAATTCTAGGATTTGTTTCAGTGCTGGAAATGGTTCTGGTACTACAAATACAGGGAAATGATTGGGAAGAAATCCCGGTAATTTCTCATCCTTGGGCCAAACTGCTGCAACCACACCATTATAAAGCGCACGCTTTAATAATTCATCCCTTTTTTCTTGTTCAATTGAAATATATAGCCCTTTTTTCGTTATAATGTTTGGATCAGTAATTACTTCTTCAAAATAAAAGTCCTGACTCTTTAATCCATATGCTTCCTGAAAAAGAATCCATAAATCCTGATTGGATAACAATTATTTCAACTCCTTAATTGCACGTGCTGCAACAAGGCGGTCATCAAACGAATGAATTTCATTCCCAATAATTTGGTAAGTTTCGTGTCCTTTGCCAGCAATGATTATTATATCATTCTCACCCGCATTTGATATAGCATAAAATATTGCTTTTTCACGATCAGGAATTGTGATATATGTTTCTCCTATTACTCCAACTTCCATCTCCTTTAGGATTTGAACAGGATCTTCTGAGCGAGGATTATCTGATGTGAAAATAGGGATATCCGCAAATTTTGCAGCAATCCTAGCCATAATTGGGCGCTTTGACCGATCACGATCCCCACCACATCCAATAATGACAAAGATTTTCCCTTTTGAAAACTCCTTTACTGTTTTCAAAACATTTTCAAGACTATCAGGTGTATGGGCATAATCCACAATCACAGTAAAATTTTGCCCTTGGTTGACAATTTCAAAACGTCCGGGAACACCTTTTACCTTTTCAACTGCAGAAATAATCGTTGAAATAGGTATTTTCGAAATGATACAAGTAGCGATTGCTGCCAACACATTATAAACACTAAACATGCCAATTAATTTCGTTTTTAATTCGTAAGAACCAAACGGTGTTGTTAGCGTAAACTCTGTTCCTGAGGCGGTCATGTGAATATGTGAAGCCATAATATCAGCTGAATGATGAATTCCATATGAGATGATGGTCGCTGAAGTAGACCTTGTATATACCCGTGAAGCAGGGTCATCATTATTTAATACAGCAAATTTTGGATTATCATTGTCAAATCGATTACCTAATCCAGTAAACAATAGACCTTTTACCCTTCGATACTCATCGATTGTCTGGTGGTAATCCAAATGATCCTGAGTCAAATTAGAAAAAACAGCAATATTAAAATCACATCCATGTACCCTTCCAATATCTAGGGCGTGTGAGGAAACCTCCATGACTGCTGTGTTTATTTTCTCAGAAACCATTTGATTAAAATACTTTTGCAGCATGACTGATTCTGGTGTTGTATTTTTCATTTCAATGGTTTTTTCACCAATTTTGGTATGCATGGTTCCGATTAAACCAATTTTCTGGCCTGCTTCTTTAAAAATCTCCTCAATTATGTGAGTTATTGACGTTTTACCATTTGTCCCAGTAACACCAATTAAATGAAGTTGATGTGTCGGGTGATGGTAAAAAGCGTCAGCCAACACAGCCATTATTCTTCGGGTATTCTTTACCTTGATAACCGGAATGGATACCTGGACATCTTTTTCGGCAATAATCGCAACAGCACCTTGGTCTTCCGCTTGCTTTGCAAATAAATGGCCATCATACGTACTACCTTCTACACAAAAGAATAAACTTCCCTTTCCTACCGCCCTTGAATCCATTTCAAGAGATGTGATAAGTGGGTTGGCGCTACCTTTTTCCGTAAAATCATGCAAGTTAGCTAACAATTCTTGTAATCTCATCATGAATTTTACCATTTCCCCTCGAAAGATTTACTCTGTCGAATCGGCACCAGATTAACATGTTACTCCAGACTTACGATGTTGTCTAGTACCCTATTTACCTATTAGACATTAAACAAAAGGACACCTTACAAAAAATTTTATTCCTCTATATTAAAGGTATTCCTTTTTACAGAAAAAAGAAGCCTAAAGGGGAATCCTTTGGCTACTTAATTCTTATCTTTTGATTCTTTTTTATCCGCGGCTTCCCCGAGATGGATTCGTAATGTTGTTCCTTCTTGAACTCGTTCCCCTGCATTTGGAGCTTGGTCAACGACAACATTTCCTTCTCCACTAATATCCAGTTTTATATTCATTAATTGTTGTTGAAGCTCTTGTTTTGTCAACCCAATCACATCAGGAACTTCAAGATATTTTTTATCAGTCCACAATTTGATCTCTTTTTCAATTTGATTATCACGCTTTTCAATACCTAGCAACGGTAAGCTTTCACGCATAATATTTCCAACGATTGGCGCTGCTACTACTCCACCGAATTGCACAGTTCCTTTTGGGTTATCTACGGCAATGTATACCACTATTTGTGGGTCATCCGCCGGTGCAAATCCAATAAAGGATACGATGTGGTTATTTTGTAAATAACCTCCACCTTTTTTCGATTTTTGGGCAGTACCTGTTTTACCACCTACACGATAACCATCCACATAAGCTCCACCACCAGAACCTTTGGCAACAACATTTTCTAGTGCAAAACGAACCTGTTTGGATGTTTCTTCTGAAATGACACTCCTTACGGCTTCAGGCTCATTTCGTTTAACAACCTTGCCTGTTATAGGGTCCACCCATTCTTTAGCCACATATGGCTTATACAAGGTTCCTCCATTTACAGCTGCGGCTACAGCCGTGACCTGCTGAATCGGTGTTACAGCTACCCCTTGACCGAATGCTGTTGTAGCCAACTCGACAGGACCGACATTTTCAGGTTTAAATAAAATTCCTGTCCCTTCTCCTTGGAGATCAATTCCAGTCTTTTGTCCAAATCCAAAATTCTTTATATACTTAAATAAGGTATCTTTTCCTAATCTAGTGCCTAGTTCTACAAATCCTGGGTTACATGAGTTTTGTACAACCTCTAAGAAGGTTTGATGCCCATGTCCGCCCCTTTTCCAGCACTTTAGGGTTGCTCCCCCTACTTTGGCAAAACCAGGATCCGTAAAATGATCATTCTCTAAGTTGACTTTTCCTTCTTCTAAGGAAGCCGCAAGTGTAATAATCTTAAAAGTTGAACCAGGTTCATACGTACTCCAAACTGGGAGGTTACGGTTATATACTTCTTGTGGGACGTTCCTAAAGTTAGCTGGATCGAAATCAGGTCTAGAAGACATTCCTAATATTTCTCCATTATTTGGATTCATTGCAATCGCAATGATTCCATCTGGGTTGTATTGTGCTTCGGTATTATCAAGTTCCCTTTCAATTACGGTTTGAATTTTCGTATCAATCGTTAGCCTCAAGTCCAAACCGTCCTTCGGAGGTGTATAATCATCTGCGATATCTGGCATTCTTCTACCTTTCGCATCAGAATAAAACTGAACACTTCCTTTTTCACCCTTTAACTCTTCATCATAACTTTTTTCTAGTCCTGTTAACCCCTGGTTATCGATACCAGCAAAGCCTAATACATGGGAAAGGTAGCTACCAAAAGGATAATGACGTTTCGAATCTTCTGCTATGTAAACACCCTTTATCCCAAGAGCACGGACTTCATTTGCTTTTTCATGAGAGATTTTTCTGCCCTCAGGATTGATATATACCTTAGACTCATTTTGAGTAATTTTTTTAAATGCTTTCTCTTTTGACATATTTAATACTGCAGCAAGTTTTTCTGCTGCTTCAGCAGGGTTTTCAATTTGTCTAGGAACAACTAAAACAGTCGGAGCACTTTGATTGGTGGCGAGAACTACATCATTGCGATCGAGAATTTTCCCTCGCTCGGGCTCAAACGGAATGTCACGGCTCCATGAATCTTTTGCGAGAGCAGTTAGCTTTTCTCCTACAAAAAATTGAACATACCCTAATCGAACATCAATAATCAGAAATAATAAAAACCCTATAAATAGTACTATTGACAACCTTCTTCGTACTGTTACGTTCGAAACACGCATATTGTTGTACCTCCTATTAAAACGTAAGCGCCCTAAAAAGTGCAAATCACTTTAAAATCCAAGGCTCGTCTAAATATATGCTTGTACAGGAATGAATAGAACAAATCAAATACGCTGGAGCAGAAGGTTGATAAACCTATAAATATGGAACAAAAAAAGGGAACTGAAAAATCAGTTCCTTTATTGTTCCTTGTCATTATTCTCTTCTTCAACAGGATCTTCTCCCGATGCATATGGTGTTTCAAGGGTTACTGTTAGCTTATCTCCATTTTTTAAGATGGATCCAGGCTCTAAGCTTTGTTTGATAACATAACCATTACCACTATAAGATGCTTCGATATTTGTTAAATCAGCTAACATCATGACATCCCGTAAAGACCAACCTGTCATGTCCGGAAGGGTTGCATCCTGGTCGGTAAGAAGGAAAATATGTTCATTGGGTAAAACTTTCTCCCCTTGTTTTGGGATTTGAGCAATGATCTTCTTTCCATTTCCAATCACAGTCGCTTTAAGGCTTTGCTTTTCAATTGTTGCTAGTGCCTCTACTTTTGATTTTCCAGCATAAGAATCAGTTTCTATTTCTTGATCTACATGCACATTATTTTCTGTGCTTTCATTTGTTGGTTGAATATTTAAATACTGTAGGCTATTTTTCATAACATGATTGAATACAAGTGCAACTGGTTCGTTTCCAATGTCGGTATCCTTAAGCTCTGGTTGTTGAACTGCTACATAAACCACAAGTTTCGGGTTATCTAGTGGGGCCATTCCAAGAAACGAATAAATATAATTCCCTCTTCCATATAAATACCCACCCTGAGGACTCGGAATTTCAGCAGTACCTGTTTTCCCTGCCACTTGGTAACCTTCTAAGTTATATTGTCTTCCCGTTCCATCCGTTACCACTTTACCTAACAAATCTAACACATGCTTAGCGGTTTTAGCTGACACTGGTTGACCTGCTACTTTTGGCTCATGGTCTACAATTGTTTTATTCGTATCAGGGTCTACAATTTTATCAACAATATATGGTTTCATCATCTTTCCGCCATTCGCTATGGCTGTTGCGGCCTGAACCTGCTGTATTGGAGTAACAGAGGATGCTTGTCCGAATGCTGTTGATACCTTGTCGATCTCCCATTTAAAGTTTATCTTATTCTCAACTTCACCCTCTAAATCAATCCCAGTTGGTCGATCAAGACCAAAACGACCTAAATACTCCAATAATTTATCCGTACCTAATTGCTCATTTGCAATTTTTGCAAATGAAACGTTCGAAGATTTTAGCACACCTTCGTCATAGGTAATTGAACCCCAACCTACCCTGTTATGGTCACGAATGGTTTCTCCACCCACAGAGTAGCTGCCGGAAGAGAATTTTGCATTCCCGTTGTAGACTCCTTCTTCTATCGCTGCTGCTAACGTGAATATTTTCATTGTTGAACCTGGTTCATACGGATAGGCAATTACATCATTCAAGTAATTTTCGATATTTCTAACATTAGGGTCAAAGCTGGGTCTTGTTGACATAGCCAAGATTTCACCAGTCTTTGGATTGGCAACAACACCGATCACTTTTTTAGGCTTATATTCCTTAACAACCGTGTTCATGGCGTCCTCTAAGAAAGTTTGGATCGTTTGGTCAATCGTTAAATAAACATTACTTCCATTATCGGGAGCAACTATTTGTTCTTTTGCGTCCGGAAGCTTATACCCTTTTGTATCACTTTGAAATTTCATATAACCATCTTCTTCACGAAGATATTTATCGAGGTCTTTTTCAATCCCCATCTTCCCGACTGTATCCGTTTTTTTTGTTTCATTATCGGTTACTTTAGCGGCATAACCAACAAGATGTGATGCAAACGTCCCATTGGGATAGTAGCGTTTTGATTCTCTTCTAAAAGCGATGCCAGGCAATTCTAATGATTCAATTTCTTGCTTAAGCGAGGTACTGATATCTCGACCATTAGTACCAAACTCAACCTGTTTTCTATCAGGCTTAGTTAAAATTTTATATATTTCATTCTCATCCATTTTTAATAACGGCGCGAGTTTACTTGCTGTTTCTTCAGGATCTACTACATGTTTAGGATCATCTTCATTTATCGTTAGTTCTTCATCGAGGATTGCAACCACTGTAAATGAAGAAGTGTCCTCAGCAATTGGATTTCCGTTGCGGTCATAAATAGCTCCTCGTTTTGCCTCAATTGCTCTTTGCTTTGTATATTTTTCTTCTGCTAAAGCTGCTAATACAACACCATCAACCTTACCCGTACCTTGGATATACACAAATCTTGCCATCAATGTAAAAAAGAGCAAAGCAAATATTATACTAATAAATGCTGCTCCTCTGTTTATATTGTTATTTTTAACCTTTATTTTCATGATTATTTTCCTTGAACCACTTTAACGTTATTCTCATTTAAAACAAGTCCGAGTTCTCTAGCTTTTTCCCATAAACGCTCATATTCACTTAGTTCTTGAACTTGTACATAAAGGTCACTGTTTGTTTTTGTTTGTTTATTAATTGATGCTTCGATTTGTTGGATTTCGATATTTGTATTGTAGATAGATACTTGGTTAGATATGATATGAATTGCGCAGAATACCACAGCTACAGAGAATATAATCCCTAATAACTTTTCTCCTAATGAAAATCGAAATTTCTGTCTTCTTTCCGGTCGTGTTCTTGGTGTCTGATTTGGTTGATAGTTTTCTGTTTGTCTAACTTTGTATGCTAAATTACCCATCATATCCCTCCTTAAGTATCTCTTCTATTTATTATTAATGAAGCCGCGAAACTCAAAGTTTCTCTGCAATCCTCAACTTTGCAGAACGGGCTCTTTTGTTTGCCTCTAATTCTTCCTCTGTAGGTAATATCGGTTTTCTTGTGATAAGTTTTAATGTAGGTTTATATTCATCAGGTATAATCGGAATTCCTGGTGGTAGAGGTGGACCTTCACTTGCCTTTTTAAAGGCAACCTTACAAATCCGATCCTCCAGTGAGTGGAAGGTTATGACACTGACTCGCCCACCTGTTGCCAAAAGCTCAATTGACTGGTGAATAGCATCTTCAAATACCTTTAATTCATCGTTTACTGCAATTCTAATCGCTTGGAAAATTCTTTTTGCTGGATGTCCGCCGGTCCTTCTAGCCGCAGCAGGAATTCCCTCTTTAATTAACTCCACCAATTCTCCAGTTGTTTCAATGTGTTTCTTTTCTCTTGCAGCCTCTATTTTTCTAGCAATTTGCTTTGAAAACTTTTCTTCACCGTATTGAAAAAAGATTCTTACCATTTGCTCATACGACCAATTGTTGACAATATCATAAGCCGACAAAGTTGCATTTTGGTCCATTCTCATATCAAGTGGTGCATCGTGGTGATAGCTAAATCCTCTTTCCGGTGTGTCTAATTGTGGTGATGAGACTCCCAAATCAAACAGAATTCCATCAACAACCGTTACACCTTGTTCATGTAATTTCTCAGTTAAGTGGGCAAAATTACTTTTGATGATGGTAACAATGTCACCATATTCCGCAAGCTTGTCCTTTGCGTTTTGAATTGCAATATCGTCTTGATCAAAAGCATATAGCTTCCCCTTGTTTGAAAGTTTTGAAGCTATGTATGAACTATGTCCTGCACCACCAAGTGTGCAGTCTACGTATATTCCATCTGGACGAATCTTCAATCCATCAGCAGCCTCTTCTAATAGAACGGTTTTGTGTTTGAACATGTTAGCACCTCTTATTTCAGTAATACACTTATTTTGTACACAAGAGTTCATTCAAATGCGCCTTGGCTTATTTGCCACCCGATTTTTTAGTACGATGAGGGTCACTAAGACGTTGCCATAGGAAGTGGCGTTCAGAGTCTTTGATTTTATTCTCAAAAAACTACCTTTGAAAAATCGTGGAATCCGCCGGCGGCTATAACTTTATTCAGTCTGGGTTTGAATCCTCCCAAAATATTATACTCATAAAGTATTCATCACACCATAAAAAAAGTGAATCCGACAGAATAAAGTTATATATCAAAACCGATCATATTTTCAGCTATATCAGAAAAAGATTCTTCGGAAGCAGCAAAATATTCTTCCCACTTCTCCTTACTCCAAATTTCAATACGGTTTGATACTCCAAGTACTACACATTCCTTCTCAAGCCCAGCGTATGAAACTAACGGTGATGCAATATTTACTCTTCCTTGTTTATCAAGTTCACATTCAATGGCTCCAGAAAAGAAAAAACGTGTGAACGCACGGGCGTCTTTTTTAGTAAGTGGGAGTGTTTTTAATTTTTCCTCAAGTATTTTCCATTCTGATTGTGGGTAACCGAATAAGCACTGATCTAAACCTCTAGTTAAAACAAATGTTTCTCCTAGGTTTTCTCGAAACTTAGCAGGTATAATCATTCGGCCTTTCGTATCAACAGTATGATGGTATTCTCCCATGAACATATCCATTGTCCCCACTTTCTGACTTTATCTTACCACAATCCCCCACTTTCCACCACCGGTTTTTATATAAAATTACCAAAGTAAGTATCCGCCCGTAGAACGGGCGGTTTTGATTTCGCCCTATAAGGGCACTTTACCAACGAAGCCCCTAAAG
>NZ_JBPFDQ010000099.1:0-19721 GCF_059415045.1 Ferdinandcohnia sp. SAFN-114
TCAAAGCCTGTGAAATTTTACTCATGGTAAAATTCCACAGGCTTTTTCATTTCAGAGGAGGGTTTTGTCCCAGCCTCGAAAAATTAATTTGTAGCGGCTTTAACTGGTTTAACAGTTTCAGCCCCATGAACAGCCTTGTTGCTAACATCTACTCGTTTAATAAAGAATGCTAATATTAAAGCAACTATATTAATACCTAATGCTACTAGGAAGGAATAATTAATTCCTGCAAGTAATGCTTGTTGGCCAAGTAAAGCTTGAGTGCTTTCTGTTAATGTCGTTGGATCAACATTTGCCATGAGACTTTCGCCTTCTGACTTGGTCACGCTATTCATGATCGTTACCAATACAGCTGTTCCAATAGAACCAGATACTTGTTGAGCTGTATTGTTGATAGCTGTTCCGTGTGGATAAAAACGTGCAGGCAATTGATTTAATCCGTTTGTCATAATCGGCATCATGACCATTGACATTCCAAACATACGAAGAGTGTATGTTGTTATGATATAGGTGTACGAAGAATCAATTTGCAGTTGTGATAATAAATAGGTTGAAACTGCTGTTACGATTAACCCACAAATTGAAAGAAGACGTGGGCCGAACTTGTCAAATAATTTTCCTGTAATCGGGGACATAATTCCCATAACGATTGCTCCAGGTAACATCATTAAACCAGATTCAAATGGTGAAATTCCACGAACACTTTGAACATATGCTGGTGTTAAAATCATTCCTGAGAACATCGCTACCGCGTTTACGATGGAGATGATTGAAGCTAGTGCGAACATTGGATATTTATAAGCTCGTAAATCTAGAACAGGTTCATCTATTTTTAGTTGACGTAAAATAAAGACAATGAGTGATATGCCACCAATAATTAATGATGCCAGAACTAGGGTATCGCTCCATCCGTCGTTGCTTGCGGAGCTGAATCCATATAATAAGCCTCCAAATCCGATTGTTGATAGAATAATGGATAAATGATCAATCGTCGCGTTTTTGTTTACTTCCATCACATTCTTTGATTTCCATACAGCAAGGACTAAGCTGATTACTGCAAGAGGTAAAATCATTTCGAACAATACTCGCCAATCGTAATGCTCTACAATATAACCTGATAAAGTAGGTCCAATTGCAGGTGCTGTTATCATAACCAAGCCAAAAACACCCATTGCCGCACCGCGTTTTTCAACTGGGAAACTAACAAGCATGATGTTCATTAGTAATGGTCCCATGACTGAAGATCCTGCAGCTTGAACCATACGGCCAGCAAGTAATACTCCAAAATTAGGTGCAAATGCTGCCATTGCAGTACCCAGTGCGAAAATGACCATAGATGTAATAAACAAGCTACGATTTGAAAAACGTGTAATTAAATATGCTGAAGCAGGAATTAATACACCGCTAACCAGCATATATCCAGTTGCAAGCCATTGTACAGTAGAATAATTTTCGATTTTTAAATCAATCATAATGGATGGTAATGCAACATTTAATAATGAATTATTTAAAAAAGAAACAAAAGCACCAATAAATAATACAGCTAACATTAAATATGGTGGTTTTTTTTGTTGTAAAGTAGATTCCATTCATCTTCCCCTCGATTCGTTCAATAAAATATTTACTTGATGATTTTATACCATCAGTTCAATTTGTGCAATATATTTATACTTAAGGTATAATGTTCTAGTAGTAGTAAATAAAATGTTTACTTGGAATATAAAGGAAACGGTTGGAGGATGTATGAATAAACGTAGGAGAAAAGTGGCTGACGTTGCTTTGAAGTTATTTGTAGAGAAAGGATTTCAACAAACCTCGATACAAGATATCATTGAACAAGCCAATATTTCAAAAGGTACATTTTATAATTATTTCTCGAATAAAAATGACTGTATTGCAGAATTATTAGAAGGATTGCGTTATGATGCTAGCCAAATTCGTATGGAATTACAGGTTGGAAAAGATGAAACGGACCGAGTTGTTTTAGTTGAACAAATTTCGATACTAACCAAATTAAATAGAGAGCGTAACCTCAATACCATTTTTGAGGCGATTTTAAATTCAAATGAAGTAGAACTGAAAAAACTGGTGATGCATCACCGGATTCATGAATTGGAATGGTTAGCGGGACGATTTGTAGATGTTTATGGGGATCATATAAGGCCATATGGGTTTGAACTTTCGATTCTTTTTTATGGGATGATGCATTATATCTCATTTACAATGAAGATTACGAATAGTACACAACCAATGCACAAGACGGTAGAGGTGCTATTAACCTATTTGGAGGCAATAATACCAATTATGGTCAAAAATGGCAGTACTTTGCTTGACTCGTCATCTCTTCATTTTTTACAAGCGAGAATTGATCGAAAGGTACTAAACTTACAGGAACTTTTAGATTTAGCTAAGGAAATCGAGCAGGAAGCAATTTTTACAACAGACCAGCGAGATTTATATGATACGATTGTGTCAGAACTACAGCGGGAACGGATTCGGAAAAGTGTGCTTCAGCCTTTGATAAAACCATTTCAACTGTCATTCGTACAATCGGAAATTGAACATGAAGTAAATACTTTTACAAATTTTCTTTGGTATTACTTAAGGATGCATTAAGATAAAAATACAAAGGGGTGTTCGAGATTACAACTAATAAAATGGGTTGGAATTTTGACAATAGTTATGTTCGTTTACCAAAGGATTTGTATTCAAAAACAGATCCTACTCCTGTACGCGAACCAGAACTAGTGATCTTAAACAAGTATTTAGCCGACCTCCTTGGGTTAGATGTAAATGCTTTGCAGAAAGATGGGGTTGAGGTCTTTGCTGGGAATAAGATTCCTGAGGGGGCTGAGCCTATTGCGCAAAGCTATGCTGGTCATCAATTTGGTCATTTTACAAATCTAGGAGATGGCCGTGCGGTGTTGCTAGGTGAACAGATGACACCAGATGGAGAACGCTTTGATATTCAGTTAAAAGGTGCAGGTCGGACACCTTATTCACGCGGAGGGGATGGTCGTGCAGCAATTGGGCCAATGCTTCGCGAATATATTATTAGTGAAGCGATGCATGGCTTAGGTATTCCTACTACCCGAAGCTTGGCTGTAGTTACGACAGGAGAACCGGTTTATCGAGAGACAGTTCTACCAGGTGCGGTTCTTACACGCGTGGCATCAAGTCATATTCGTGTGGGTACATTTCAATTTATTGCTGGACTTGGGAAAATCGATGAACTAAGATTATTAGCCGATTATACGATTGAGCGACATTATCCCGAGATTAAAGAGGAGGAAAACCGGTACCTTGCTTTACTACGAGGGATGATTAATCGCCAAGCCGCTTTGATATCAAAATGGCAATTAGTCGGATTTATTCATGGGGTCATGAACACCGATAATATGACGATAAGTGGTGAAAGCATCGATTATGGCCCATGCGCCTTTATGGATACCTATGATCCAGCCACCGTTTTTAGTTCAATCGACACGGGAGGTCGTTATGCATTTGGTAAACAGCCATATATCGGTGGTTGGAATTTAGCCAGATTTGCAGAATGCTTATTGCCTTTAATAGATGAAAATGAAGAAAAGGCACTTCAATTAGCGCAGGATGAAATGTCAAAATACATCGGGATTTATGAAGAAAATTGGTTAAACGGGATGAGAGCAAAGCTTGGCTTGTTCGATGAAGAGGCAGAAGATAAGAGTCTTATTGAAAACCTATTGGAACTGATGAACTCAAACCAACTAGATTACACGAACACATTTGTAGCGTTAACCTTCAATAAGCTTGATAGCATTGAAATATGTAATTCGGTGAAATTTAAAAGCTGGCAGCAAAAATGGAAGGAAAGACAATCTAGGCAAGGGAAATCTGAGGTTGAGATAAATGAATTAATGAAAACATCAAATCCTGCTGTCATACCACGAAACCACCGTGTTGAAGAAGCATTGGAGGCTGCTGCAGATGGTGATTATAATGTCATGGGGAAACTGTTAAATGTATTAAAAGATCCATTTGCTCACTCCTCTGATCAAGCTGAATACGCAAAACCACCTGAGCCAACAAATAGGCCATATCAAACATTTTGTGGAACTTGATATAAAAAGCACACTTATTTAGGTGTGCTTTTTTGTATGCTTAAATATACCAGAAGGAATAACTTCAAAAACGAACGTTTATTCTGTACAATAGGAGATAGAAATCCTGAGGTGATTGATTATGAAGTTTCGAAAAAATATTCATGAAATAATAGATCTAATAAAAGAAAATCCGCAATACGCGAAAAATATTGTACACTGGCATACGATTGAGGCGACGTCTGCTAAAACAATGGACATGCCGAGAACCATAGATAATAGATTACGAGAAGCGTTGGACAAAAGAGGAATACATCAACTTTACACCCACCAACATTCTGCCTATGAAATTGCACGAAGTGGTGGAAACTTTGTCGCTGTAACTCCTACAGCATCAGGAAAGACACTTTGCTATAATCTTCCTGTATTACAGGCAATTGTTGAAAATGACCAGGCACGTGCACTTTATTTGTTTCCTACAAAAGCTTTAGCACAGGATCAAAAAAGCGAATTAAATGAAATCATTGAGGAAATGGGAGTTGCGATTAACAGTTATACATATGATGGTGATACACCGGCAAATATACGCCAAAAGGTAAGAAAAGCTGGACATATTGTTATCACAAATCCGGATATGCTGCATTCTGCGATTCTCCCACATCACACAAAATGGGTTTCCTTGTTTGAAAACCTGAAATATGTTGTTATCGATGAACTACATACATACCGTGGTGTTTTCGGAAGCCATGTTGCTAATGTAATTAGACGGTTAAAGCGGATCTGTGAGTTTTATGGCAGCAGTCCGGTTTTTATGTGTACATCAGCGACAATTGCCAATCCGAAAGAACTTGCAGAAGATTTGACTGGTACTAAAATGGAGTTAATAGAAAACAATGGTGCCCCAACTGGAAGAAAGCATTTTGTTTTTTACAACCCACCCATCGTCAATAAACCACTCAATATTCGGAGAAGTGCGACACTCGAGGTGCGAAAATTAGCCAGTGAATTTTTAAAAAATAAAATTCAAACCATCGTTTTTGCACGAAGTAGAGTGAGGGTGGAAATCATCCTAACGTATTTACAAGAACTTGTTAAACATAAGCTTGGACCGAAAGCGATCCGTGGTTATCGTGGTGGCTATTTACCGAAGCAACGTCGTGATATTGAACAAGGTCTTCGAAATGGAGACATTTACGGAGTAATCAGTACAAATGCACTCGAATTAGGTGTGGATATTGGACAGCTTCAAGTTTGTATTATGACAGGCTACCCTGGAACAATTGCTAGTGCGTGGCAACAAGCAGGTCGTGCTGGTCGTCGGCAAGGAGAAGCCGTAATTTTTATGGTGGCTAGTTCCAATCCATTGGACCAATATATGATTCAAAACCCAGAATACTTTTTTAGTAGAAATCCTGAGACAGCTCGAATTAATCCAAATAATCTTGTGATCTTAATTGATCATATTAAATGCGCTGCCTATGAATTACCATTTAAAACAGGTGATACATTCGGTGAACTTGATCTGGAAGATATTCTAGAGTTTTTAACCGAAGAAAGAATTCTTCATCAGAATGGTGACAAATGGTATTGGATGAACGATTCATTTCCAGCCCACAATATTAGCCTTCGTTCTGCATCGCAAGAAAATGTTGTCATTATTGATCAAACAGATATTGCTGCAGTCAAGGTCATTGGTGAAATGGACCGCTTTAGTGCAATGACTTTACTACATGATGAAGCTATTTATTTACATCAAGGTGTTCAATACCAAGTTGAAAAGCTCGATTGGGAAGAAAAGAAAGCATTTGTTAGGGAAGTAGATGTTGATTATTTTACAGATGCCAACTTAGCAGTAAGTCTTCGCGTTCTTGAGGTTGATAAAGAACGCTCAGAAGAATCTGTCGAAATTGGCTATGGGGATGTTTCCGTTCAAGCAATGGCAACAATCTTTAAGAAAATAAAATTTGAAACACATGAAAATATCGGTTCTGGGCCGATTCATTTACCCGAAGAGGAACTACATACTTCTTCAGCTTGGATTAGCTTGAAAAAATCAGAGCTTGAAGGCATAAGTGATCAAAGGATTGAAGAAGGATTAGTTGGTGTCGCTAATGTCTTAAGACATGTTGCACCATTGATGACCATGTGTGACCCTTCAGACTTACATGTAGTCCCCCAAGTGAAAGCTGTTCACAATGAGCAGCCGACAATCTTTCTTTATGACCGTTATCCAGGAGGAATTGGTTTGAGTGAAAAAGTCTATGAGGTTATGGAAAATCTCCTCAATGAATCTGAAGAATTAATTGGAAGATGTTCGTGTGAATCAGGTTGTCCCTCTTGTATTGGTACGGATGTGCTAAATGAACGAGCAAAATTTGATGCACTTACTTTAATTACAAAGCTAAAACAAGGTTCAAAACTTTAAAGGGGACATGGTAATGTCGATTAAAGGGAAATTAAATCGATTAAAAAATCATATTGTGAAAGAAGAAGTGGTAAAGCAAAAGCCGGAAGATCTGTCTTTACATTTGGAGGAAATTCCTTATTTAGATAAGTGGAAAGAGTTTGGAGCAGAGCCCTTTTATTTTGATGGTACCTATTGTATGGTTCGTAAAATAGAGTATCCACTGAATTTTCAGCATGGCTTGTATTCTTTTTCTAAATTATACGATGTAATTGAGCTCTGGAATAATTCTGAATTGAATCATCCATTGTCTGCAAAAGGACATCAAGTTTCTGATTTATTTTTCTTTGACACTGAAACAACTGGACTAGGTGGGGGGACGGGCAATACTATCTTTCTATTAGGACACGCTAGGGTTCAAGAAGATCGCGTTGTTCTCACGCAACATTTTTTACCTAACCCAGGTAGTGAGGTAGCTCTTTACCAAAGTTTTCTTTCAAGTGTTGACTACACAACCCTTGTGACTTATAACGGAAAATCATTCGATTGGCCACAGGTGAAAACTAGGCATACATTAATTCGTAATGCACTTCCGAAACTTCCAGAATTTGGGCATTTTGATTTATATCATGCAGCAAGAAGATTATGGAAGAACAAACTCGATTCTGTAAGACTTTCAAATGTTGAAAAAGAAATTCTTGAAATCCAGCGTGATGGGGACGTACCGGGTTATTTAGCACCGATTCTTTATTTTGATTTTGTCGAAAATCAGGTGCCTGATGGGATTTTTGGAGTGATGCGCCATAATGAAATCGATATTTTATCGCTCTTAACCCTTTATATTCACTTATCTGGTGCTGTTATTCTTGACGAAAAGAATAAATATACGACTGATAAATACGAAGTTGCGAGATGGTTAGAGGCACTTGGGGAGACCTCTAAGGCACAGGAACTATATAGACAGGTTGTTGACGTGGACTCAGAGAAAGAAATGAAGGCAAAGCTTGCATTAGCGTTAATATTTAAAAAGGAAAAAAAGCTTGAGGAAGCGATAGAGTTATTTGGTGAAGTATATGAAAATGGGGCAGACCATGATTCTGTTCTAGCAAGTATAGAGTTGGCGAAATATTATGAACATTATACAAAGGATTATAAATTCGCTTTGGATATTGCAAATAATGGCTATTTGAAATGGAAAGAAATCAGCGATCCACGCAATAAGACAAAAAATGAAAAGATTGAAAATGAGTTTCAAAAACGACTTTCAAGAATAACCAGGAAACTTCAAAAAAAATAGAAAATATTGCCCAGGTAAGCGCAAATTTAGTGCTTTTTCGCGCTTTATTTGTCGATTTTATGAAGATTTGTAAACTTCCTTCATTTGTCATTGTAGAACTTTGTAATACCATGTAAAATAGTGTTTTGTGTAAAGGAAATATTATTTTAGATGGAGAGAGAAATGTATGTATAAGAAAATTTTATTTCTGTACTTTTTTGTACTTGTAATAACTGTAATCGTATTAACTGGAATAAAAGAAGGCTCGTATGCCTTTTTCTAATAAGAAGAGAACGATTTAAACTTTTACAGAAAATTGGTAATTTAAATAAGAAAGAAGATGACCGAGATTATCAGGGCGGCGCAGCTTTGAGTTACGGATCGCGATTATGTTTTAAGTGGAACACTGAAAATTGATTCGTTAAATTCACAACAGTTTATAAACTTCTTCTAAAAATAGGTGTTTTGATTAGTACATGACTATCCATTCCTTCATAGGCTATTAATGTAAGACAGATGAAGGAAAGGAGATAAATAAAATGTATTGTCCAACAAACGTAATGCAACCTATTGTTCATCCAACTAAATGCTGTGTCCAACATCATTGCTGTAAAACAATTGTTCCACATATTCATCCTTCACATACGCAACATGTAAATCATCATATGTATCAACATATGCATTATTTCCCACACACAGAATCTGTTGCGAATGAGGTAACGAATCAACACTTTAATTGTGGACCAAGACCACCAGGACCATTTATGGGAAGATAATTCAAAAATAAAACGCAATATAAAAATGTCGTATAAGAAGTCAATCTAACAGGAACTTTCATGGTTCCTGTTTTACATACTTTAGAAAAATTCATTCGATGTAAAGGAGTGTTGACATGGTAAAGGTTGTTGCAATCACAGGCTATAAACCATTTGAACTTGGGATCTTTGGACAAGATCATCCGGGAATCAAATATATTAAACTAGCCCTTAAGAAGCAACTGATCCCCTTAATTGAAGACGGACTAGAATGGGTTATTATAAGCGGTCAACTTGGTGTTGAGCTTTGGGCTGCCGAAATTACATTCGAGCTTCAAGAGGAATATCCTGACCTGAGACTTGCTGTCATTACTCCATTTCTTGAACAAGAAGAAAAATGGAATGAAACAAACAAAGAATTTTATCAGCTTATTTTGTCGCAAGCCGACTATGTAAACAGCATCACAAATCGAAAATATGATAATCCATCACAATTTCGCTTAAAAAATGCTTTTTTTCTTGATAAGAGCGATGCATTATTAATTTTTTATGACGAGGAAAAGGATGGTAGTCCTCGTTATATCTATGCAGATGCAAAAAAGAAAGCTGAATATGAAGATTATCAACTTATTACAATAAACGCTTATGACCTTCAGGCAATCGTGGAAGAAGAACAATTCGCGAATAATGACTACTAATGGTTACACCATTTAAATTGACAATACACGAATTTTTTGAAAAAATAGGTTTAGGAATAATGGGGAAAGTGTATCGAGGTGATTGATATGATATCAGATAAAATTAAATTAAGTGCGACACAAATACTTGAAAAAGAATTTAAAACAGGCATGAAAGGCTATAAACAAGAAGAAGTTGATAAATTTTTAGATGTTATTATTAAGGACTATGAAGTGTTTTACCAAGAAATTGAAGAACTTCAACAAGAAAACCTCCGTTTGAAGCGTCAGCTAGAAGATTCTTATAAGAAACAGCCACAGGCACAAACGGGAACAACTAATTTTGATATTTTAAAACGGTTATCTAATCTTGAAAAACATGTTTTTGGTAGTAAATTATACGACTGACTATGGTTTACTGATTTTATGATTAAGGAAAAAATTGCCAGTTTGTAATACTTGCAATATTAATGTTTTTCCACTATACTATTTTTTGCACACATTAATAACGTTCGGGTAATCGCTGCAGGGTAACCTGCAGAGGAAAGTCCATGCTCGCACGGACTGAGATGTCCGTAGTGTTCGTGCCTAGCGAAAAAATAAGCTAGGGTAGCTAAAGTATTGAACTTTGCTAACGGCAGGGAAAAAACCTAAGTCCATTAGGATATGGTTTGACTACCTTTAAAGTGCCACAGTGACGAAGTCCTGTAAGAAATTACAGGAGTGGAACGAGGTAAACCCCACGAGCGAGAAACCCAAATTATGGTAGGGGCACTTTCTCTTTTGGAAATGAACAAGGAGAAGGACAGGCGTACAAACGTCTGTAGATAGATGATTACCACCGGAGTACGAGGCATTCGTTTTGCCGACTGAAGTACGAAGGAACAAAACATGGCTTACAGAACGTTATTAATTAAACGATCATACGAATAAAGAAGCAAAGCTCTTCAGAATTGAAGAGCTTTTTGTATGCTTTCGTTCATTTTTTGACGATATTTAATAGCATTTCTTGCTTTACACTGTGAGTTTCTTTATTCTTTTACTATACATAATGTACATAGTTAGGGTGAACGTAATGGGAAAAGTAACACTTATTGCAACAGCAGCAATGGGAATAGAATCGATTGTTGCCAAAGAAGTGCGGGATTTAGGTTATGAATGCACGGTTGAAAACGGCAAAATTACATTCGACGCTGATGAACAAGCAATATGCCGGAGTAATTTATGGCTTAGGACAGCAGACCGTATAAAGCTAAAGGTTGGAGAATTCAAGGCCACAACCTTTGATGAATTATTTGAAAAGACTAAAGCCCTTAATTGGGGGGACATTATTCCAGAAAATGCGGAATTTCCTGTTATAGGAAAATCAGTAAAATCAAAGCTTTTTAGTGTCTCAGATTGCCAAAGCATCGTAAAAAAAGCGGTTGTTGACAGCCTCAATAGGCATTATCGTAAAACATCTGGTTGGTTTGAGGAAACTGGACCATTATATCGGATTGAAGTCGCTTTACTGAAAGATGTTGCCACGTTAACAATCGATTGTAGTGGAGTTGGACTCCATAAACGTGGTTACCGTGCTGATCAAGGGGAAGCGCCATTAAAAGAAACACTTGCAGCGACACTAGTCAAGCTTACCAATTGGACACCAGATAAACCCTTTGTTGATCCATTTTGCGGCTCAGGAACGATTCCAATTGAGGCAGCGTTAATCGGTCAAAACATTGCACCTGGTTTTAACCGAGATTTTGTATCTGAAGAGTGGGATTGGATTGGTAAAAACAGATGGGATGAAGCACGACAAGAGGTAGAAGATTTAGCAAAATATGATCAGCCACTTGATATTAGCGGATTTGATATCGACCATAGAATGATTCAAATAGCAAAGGATAACTCAGATGAGGCTGGTTTCGGAGATATCATCAACTTTAAACAAATGCAGGTTAAGGATTTTACAACGACTAAAGAATATGGTGTGATCGTCGGAAATCCGCCATATGGAGAAAGACTTGGTGAAAAGAAAGCTGTTGAAGAAATGTACCGCAGCATGGGAGAAGTACTCCGTACCTATGATACTTGGTCAGTCTATATGTTAACTTCACATCCAGAATTTGAGCAATTATATGGCAAGCCTGCAACAAAAAAACGTAAATTGTTTAACGGGTTTATTCGTACAGACTATTATCAGTATTGGGGAAAAAGACCGCCAAGAAATCAATAAAGATTTTCGTTATTTCTAGTAATTCATGAATAGTTCCAATCCTAAGGACATATACTCTATTGGTGTCTACAAAATTACCAGGAGTGAATGAATAATGAATTATATAGACTTTAAGAAAATTCAAGATGCGCTGAATGATACATATCGGGCACTTCAAAATGAAGTCGGAGAAGAGATGGATCCACTTAAATCCATTGTCAAAGCAAAAAACGACCTTCTTCATGCCATGTCTCATTCAACTTCCATAGACGTTGATTATTTACGATATAAGAATGAATAATGGAATAAAATAAAAACTCGCTATTGCGGGTTTTTATTTTATTAATTTTTCTAGTTCTAGACTTCATGTACCACCTAAAAATATTGACTTCCCACATTTACTAGTAGATAATTAAACATTGGCTGAATAATTAAAGCCTCCGGCGTATGCCACAGATTTTCAAAGAAAGTTTTCGAGTATAGGATCAAAGACTAAGAACGCCACTTCCTGTGGCAACGTCTTTGTGACCCACCTCGTGTGGGCCTAAAAAATATGGGCGTAAATACGCAAGGCGCATTTTGATCTTGTTGGTTTTGGGGGTTTTTACATATGATTGGAGAAGGGTTACCCTTTGAAATTTCCAGAAATGAAAATTTCTTTGATAAATTAAATGAGTGGATTGGCGATGTTTTTTATGACGTCCTTCCAGAAAAAGGTTTTGAGCTCCGCGATGAGCAAATTTTTATGGCATTTCAACTAGAAAGGGCGTTTAAGGATAAATCAATTGTCTTTGCAGAAGCTGGTGTAGGCACAGGAAAAACAATTGTTTATCTTTTATATGCTATTTGTTATGCCAGATATATGAGAAAGCCGGCAATTATCTCATGTGCTGATGAGTCATTAATTGAACAGCTTGTTAAGCCTGAAGGAGATATTGCAAAAATAGCGGATGCATTAGATTTGAATATTGATGTTCGACTCGCAAAAGCACAGGATCAGTATTTATGCATTCGAAAATTAGATCATGCTACTCGTCGGACATCTAATGAAAAAATCGCAAGAATCTATAACGAACTACCAGATTTTGTACATAATCATTCTACCATGCAAGCTTTTCATCATTACGGGGACAGAAAAACATATCCTGATCTTGCAGATGAAGAGTGGAAAAGTGTCGCATGGGATAGCTTTCAGGACTGCTTTTCTTGTGAGTTAAGACATCGGTGTGGGCTTACACTTTCTAGAGAACATTATCGCAAGGCCGTTGATTTAATTGTCTGCTCACATGACTTTTATATGGAGCATGTGTGGACAATGGAAGCGCGCAAAAGAGAAGGACAGCTTCCGTTTTTACCGGATAGCAGCTGTGTGGTTTTTGATGAAGGCCACTTACTTGAATACTCTGCACAAAAAGCATTAACCTACCGTATCCAAGAAACCACTTTGGAATCACTGTTAACAAGATTATTAGGTAATGATATTCGTGAAGAATTTGCACAATTAATTGAGGATACAATCGAACAAAATGAGCAGTTTTACAGAAGTCTCCAAGAAAATAGCAAAGCAGTCGAAGGCTCTGAGCGAATGGAAATTAAGCGGACAGTACAATTAGTTGCCGCTGCGAAGAAACTGCATCAAATGATTGTTGAGATTGGCAATAACCTTGTTTTTGAAGCAGAAACGTATACAATTGACCAATATGAATTACATATTGTAGATGAGTACTTAGACCAATTGGAATATTCATTAAAGCTTTTCGGTGAAGAGAATGATGCGATTACGTGGGTTGAGGCAGATAGTGAGAGTGATACGCTTGTCATAATGCCCCAAGCAGTAGAAACGATCTTAGCGGAGAACGTATTTTCGAAACAGATTCCATTTATCTTTTCTTCTGCAACATTATCTGAAGATAAATCGTTTGACTATATTGCGAATAGTCTGGGAATCAAAAACTATCAATCATTTTCGGTGGAATCACCATTTGACTATGAAACTCAGATGAAGATCCAAATGCCTAAGTTCAATATTAACGAGGATGTATTCCAATCGAAAGTGGATTTTGCATGGAATGATATCGAAAAATCAGAAGGCAGGGCTTTGCTTTTATTTAATTCAAAGGAAGAACTCCAGAGATTTAAAGAGAACTGTAGGACTGAAAAATATGAGTTTCTCTTTGAAGGGGATCAAGAAATCAGTGGATTGGTTTCTAAATTCCAAAACACTGAACAAAGTATCCTTTGCTCAGTTTCCTTGTGGGAAGGTCTCGATATCCCAGGTCCTTCTTTATCCAATGTCATCATTTGGTCATTACCATTTCCACCAAATGACCCGGTTTTCCAGGCAAAACGAAAAGGAGCAGAACATTCCTTTGAGCAAGTTGATTTACCATATATGCTTCTGAGATTAAGACAAGGAATTGGTCGATTAATTCGGTCAAGTGAAGATACAGGTACGGTTAGTATTTTTGTTGATAACCAAGTTTCTATCGAGGTTTTAAATAAAATTAAAAATGTACTGCCAACAGAAACATATTAATGGGGGGACTAAATATGTCTGAGCAACTAAAACAAACTGAACTAGCGTTTCTTGAATTAGTAAAGAAAATGACAAGCTACAATGAAGCAATTGGGGTTATGTATTGGGACTTGCGAACTGGTGCTCCAAAAAAAGGAGTCGAACAACGCTCAGAAGTTATTGGAATGCTGTCTTCTGAAGTATTTGCAATGTCTACTTCCGTTGAAATGGAAAGCTACTTGAAAGAATTAACGAAACCTGGAGCTCAGCAACAACTTGGTGAAATTACAAAGAAAGTGGTTGAGGAGTGTCAAAAGGATTTTGAACGAAATAAAAAAATACCTGCTGATGAATTTCGCGAGTTTGTGATTCTTCAATCAAAAGCTGAATCTGTATGGGAAGATGCAAAAGAAAAATCTGACTTTGAAATGTTCCGCCCCTATTTGGAAAAGCTTGTCGATTTCACGAAGAAATTTATTAGCTACTGGGGTTATGAAGGGAACAAGTACAACACATTATTAGATATGTACGAGCCAGGAGTAACAGTTGAGGTAGTTGATGCCGTGTTTGCTCAATTACGAGATAAAATTGTACCACTTGTAAAAGCAGTAACAGAATCACAAAACAAACCAGAGACTTCATTTTTATTTAAAGAATTCCCTAAGGAAAAACAGCGTGAATTTAGTTTAGAGATTCTAAGAAAAATGGGGTATGACTTTGAAGCAGGACGTCTTGATGAAACTGTTCACCCTTTTGCAACTGGGTTAAATCCAGGGGACGTTCGTGTTACAACAAATTATGTTGAAACTGACTATAGAACTGCGGTTTTTGGAACAATCCATGAAGGTGGACATGCTCTTTATGAGCAAAACATTTCTTCAGATTTAGTTGGAACGAACCTTGCACAAGGAACTTCAATGGGGATCCATGAATCTCAATCCCTTTTTTATGAAAATATACTTGGGCGCAGCCTGTCATTTTGGAAAAATAATTTTGAGTTATTAAAAGAATATGCAAGTGGTCAATTTGATGGAGTATCAATCGAAGACTATTATCGAGCAATAAATGAATCAAAACCATCTTTTATTCGAATTGAAGCAGATGAATTAACATATCCATTGCATATCATGGTGCGATATGAAATTGAAAAAGGTTTGTTTAATGATGAGATCGAAGTAAAAGACCTACCAGAAATATGGAATGCTAAGTATGAAGAGTATCTAGGTATACGTCCAGAGAATGATGCAAAAGGAGTCCTGCAGGATGTCCATTGGGCAGGCGGTAGCTTCGGATATTTCCCTTCTTACGCCCTTGGATATATGTATGCTGCTCAATTCAAGAATGCCATGGAAAAGGACCTTCCAAACTTTGATGAGTTACTAGAAGAGGGGAACTTACTTCCGATTAAAGAATGGCTAACTGAACATATCCATAAGCATGGAAAAATGAAAAAGCCTTTAGAAATCATCAAGGATGTTACAGGTGAGGGGTTAAATGCAAATTATTTAATCCAATATTTAGAAACTAAATATAGTGCAATATATAAGTTGTAAAAAAAGGAAGCTACGCAATCTAGATATTGCGTAGCTTTTATATCTCTTATAGTAAATGTTTAAATGGTTTTGCCCCTGGTGGTGCATTTTGAATCATATCGACAAATGGAATTGTATAAGCGATTAAGATTAATACTGCAAGTACACCAACCCAAAGTTTCCAGTTTTCTAAAAGCATAGGTGTTTTTTCTGCTTCTTTAGCAACTTCTCCTACAGGGAATTCTGTTTCACCCTTAGGAGCAAAGAAGGCAAGGTTAATAAATATAACTAGAACTAGGATGATACCAATAAAGAGAATAGATCCGCCAATCGCTTGAGCAATTTGATAAGGTATCCAATCCATTGCTTGTGCTGAATCCCCGTATGTTGAGAAAGCAGAACGTCTAGGTGCTCCTAGTAAGCCTGCAAAGTGCATAGAAGTTGACATAAACGTCATACCAATTGTCCAGACAATTGTTTGAACAATGGCAAGTTTGTTCATCGCTTTTGTCATAACTCGACCAGTTAAATGTGGAATTAACCAGTAGGCGATACCAAAGAATGTTAGTAAAACAGTTGTTGCTACGGTTAAGTGAAAGTGTCCAGTTACCCAAATTGTATTATGAATCACTTGGTTCATTTGGTGACTCGCATTGATGATTCCACCCGCTCCTGCTGGAATAAAGAATAACATACCAATGAATGGTGCGAAGAAACGAGCATCTCCCCATGGAAGTTTTCTAAACCAGCCGAAAAGTCCTGTAGCTCCTTTTGATCTTCCGTATGATTCGAAAGATGCGAACAATGAGAATGCCGTCATCAACGATGGGATTACAACCATGAATGTCAGAACAACTTGCAAGTACTTCCAATTCGGATCAATCCCCGGTTCAGTTAACTGATGGTGGAATCCTACTGGAATAGAGAATAACAAGAACAGAATAAAAGATAATCTTGCTAGTGCATCTGAGAAGATTTTTCCTCCGATTACCTTTGGAATTACAACATACCATGCCATGTATGCAGGTAATAACCAGAAATACACAAGTGGGTGACCAAAATACCAGAATAATGTTCGACTAATGAGAACATCAATAGTTTCAACCCAACCAAAAGACCATGGAATAAATTGAATAAGGACAGATGCAGCTACTCCAAGTGTTGCAACTAACCATAAAATCATTGTCATGATAGCCATGTAGCTTAATAAAGGCGTTACTTGACCAGGGTTTGCTTTTTTCCATTTACCAAAATGGGTGAACATTGCAAAGCCGCTGATCCAGCTACCAACCACAACTAGTGCTAACCCAATATAAAAGAAAGGGTGTGCTTGTAGTGGTGCATAAAATGTATAAAGAACAGATGCTTCACCTAAAAGAATCGTAGTTGCTGTAGAAGCAGTTCCAATTGTCATTGTCAAGAAACCAATCCAACCTGTTAAACGAATTTTTGATGATAGGGTCCCAGCTGTTTTACTTAAGCTAGCAAATAAAAATCCTATGATAAAAAATGTAGTAAGTACAAGTCCCAATAAAACTCCGTGAACGGTTAACAATTGATAGTAACCAATTCCAGCTGGTAAAGTAAATTTTCCTGAACGAACAAGGGTTTGAAGCAAACCTGCAGTTCCTCCAAGGAGTAGGGCAGCGAAGGCTACATAAAAGTGTGCCATTGCTAATTTTCCGTCATTTCTGTCTACCTTGAAATTTGAATTTATCATTATTCGGTCACCTCAACTTTTGCCATCATTAAGTGGTGTCCAGCTCCACAATATTCATTACATAATACTAAAAATTCGCCTGTTTTAGAAAATGTTTGAGTATAAGTGCTTACATATCCAGGTTCAACCATCATATTGACGTTTGTGCCTGCAATTGAAAATCCGTGAACAACATCTTTTGTTGCAACGTTAATTGTTACTTCTGCGCCTTTTGGAATTTGGATGGTACTAGGTGTGTACGCAAAGGCTTCTGCAACAAGATTTAATTCATATTTGTTTCCTTCAATATGAACAAGTCCAGGATTATCAAATGGTGCTGTTTCAGCCACCTTTTCGGGATCAATTGTTTTAATACTGCTTGCTGGCTGGTGACCCATCGCAAATGCGCCAACACCAACAACTGCTAGAAATACGAAAAGTATTCCAATACCAAAAGTGAGCCATATTTTTTCAAATTTATGCAGATGCATGGCTTTTTTCCCCTTTCAAATTTTCACATTCTTTTTCTGTTTGTTTTCCCATAAAATATTACAAACCATTTTTTAATGGATGTTCCGCGTAATCTTAAATGGAGATTACTTTTACAATCTGTCTAAGAACAAGAAATAGACACCAAGCCAAGATAAAATTAAGAAAAGTCCAAGTAAAAATACAGATGCTAATGTTCCTTTTAAGGAAGTTTTTTCATCTTCAATTTTTGTCTTTTGGTTTGTTTTTGTAAGCTGTGTCTTTGCCATTCCTCACGACCCCCTTCAAGCGTAAATTCAAAGGTTTTTACATAATCATCATACAAAACAATTTGATAAAAACTAGTCAGTTTTGACTATTTCACAAATTGTTCATTCCTAATCTAATCACTATATTAATAGTGAAAAATTAATAAAACAGTGATTTTTATCACATTTGAAAAAGAAAACATTTGACTAATTTGTGACATTCGTAATAACAGCAATTCATACTTCAACATAGGATAAATAAAAAAGGGAGTGGTGTGTAAATGATTAGGTATTATTGTTCTAGATGTCATACGCTCTTGCTAAATAATAAAGAAAGATGCTTTAAGTGTGGAAACGGGACAATTAGTCAAATTGATATTAATGTACAAAAGAACGATCAAAAGTCCTCCTAATCACTATTTTTTAATAGTGGTTTTTTGTGATAATAAGAGTAAAAAGGTTTATTAAAATAGAAAAAATAAATGATACAGTTCAAAAACAATATTATTTTTATTCACACACATCATCTACCTGCCATACTCTAATGTAGGCGAATGTCTACAAGGAGGTATGTAGTTTATATGGCAAAAGTAAAAAATTATTATGCAGGTACAAATTCAAGTGTAGGATTTTACTCGTTCTATGATGAGGCATTAAAAGGGCTAGAAACTCTATATATTTTAAAAGGGGGACCTGGAACAGGTAAGTCCACCTTTATGAGGAAAATCGGTCTAGTGTTTATGGAGAAAGGCTACGATCTCGAATACTTACACTGTTCTTCAGATAATCACTCTATAGATGGAATCATTATTCCTGAACGAAAATTAGGATTTGTAGACGGAACGGCACCACATGTGATCGAGCCTAGATATCCTGGAGTCGTTGAAAAGGTAATTGATCTCGGTCAATACCGCAATGATCAATATTTAGCTCAATTTAAGGATGAAATCATTGAACTGACAGATGATATTTCAAAGAACTTTGAAGAAGCTTATAAAACCTTTGCAGAAGCGAAGAAGGTTCATTTAAAACGTGAGGATATTTATGTCTCATCAATGAGTTTTAAAAAAGCAGATGCTGTCCTTCAAAACTTGATTGATGCAATATTTAGTAAACCATTTACAGCTGAGGAAAAGCCAACAAAAAGAAGGCGATTCTTTGGAGCGGCTACACCGAAGGGCGCAGTAAATTTCATTGATAATATTACGGAAGAATATGATAAGCGTTATATTGTTAAGGGAAGACCAGGAAGTGGAAAGTCAACTTTAATGAAGAAGGTCGCGAAACATGCAGAACAAAAGGGATTATCAGTTGAATATTTTCACTGTGCATTTGACCCGAAAAGCATAGATATGATCATCATTCCAAAGTTGAGTGTCTCGATTGTAGATGGAACAGCACCACATGTTGTTGACCCATTCCGTGAGGGTGATGAGGTCGTAGATATGTTTGCTTTATGCATGGATCCGAAAATTGAAAGCACGTTTAAAAAAGAAATTGAAGAGCTTAACCTAGAATACAAGAATAAAATGACGATTGGTACCAACTATTTAAGTGAAGCAAAAAGACTTCATGACAAACTAGAGGATTACTATAAAGCTGCCATGGACTTTGATGCAATCGACAAAAAGCGAGAAGAAATCGTAAAGACATTACTATAGAAAGAAAAGAATTTTTTCCCTAATATGAAACCAAAAATTTACTAGTGAATGTTTGAAAAGTTTGAGTTATACTATAAATGCACAACAACAAAACAACTCCTTTGAAACGTGAGCTGAACTGACCTAGCCAAATGAGACATATATAAAACACCTATCCATATTAAATTTAACACTTTTTCATTAATTTGA
>NZ_JBPFDQ010000100.1:0-19559 GCF_059415045.1 Ferdinandcohnia sp. SAFN-114
GTCACAATACTTATCTCAAGTATTGCCATTTTGGAGGTGTTTTATATTGTCTCACTATTTTAGGTTAGTCCACATAAACATTAATGCTACCTTCCTTTTTTTATTTTACGTTTGTTGTCTTTTCAAGATGCTCGTGGATCTCTCCTTTTTCGATGTGAACTTGAATATTATAATTCCCGGATTCAGTGAATGTAAAATCTGATTGATAGACACCATTTTCGGTTTCATTTGCATCTATAAACTCATGTTTCTCAGCGCCATCTTTCCAAACCTCAAACCGAACTTTTGCATCTGTCAACGGTGCTCCTGACTCTTCAAAAGAGACATGTAATGTAGATGATTTTCCTACAGGATATTCAGTCTCTAGTGGGAAGTCGATTGAAACATCTCCACTTCCATGATGATGTTCATTTCCATGGTGATCTCCATGTTCCGCAGGTTCATCTGCTGACTCTTCTGTTACACTAGGGTTTCCAATTACCACTTCAACCTTTGGCATGGTATGCATGCTTCTCGCCGTTACATGTGCTGTCACAAAATAAATCCCGTCCTGTTCAAACGTTTTAACAGCCGTATATTCACCATCAGAAGTATGCTCCCCATCTAGAAATTCGCTTTCTTCACTGCCTTTTTGCGCAATTTCAAATTGAACTTCATCTGCATCTTCGACTGTTTCTTCCCCTTGAGTTACAGTTGCATGCAAGGTTACTTCTTCACCTGGATTTATTTTTTCAGGATCGAGCTTTAAATCAACTGCAATTGGGACTAATTCTGTCGTATTCGTATTTTTCTTTTCTGTCTCATTATTACATGCTGCAAGCATGATGATTGCAGCCAAAAAGAGAAAAAGACCTATATTTTTCATTTCTTTCACCTCAACTACATGGTACAACAAACGACCATTTATTCCTGTGTCTTTTTTATGACATTCATTACCCATAATAACCAATATTAACGTAACTTTAACCTCTAACCATGAAAAAAGAGGCCATATGACCTCTTTTCATCTTATTTATACCCGTTAACTACAACATCCAGTTTACCAGTTTCAGGATTAATAACAAGACCATGAACAGGAACTTCCACTGGAAGAAGTGGATGGTTTTCGACCATTTCAACACTGTGTCGAACACTATCTTCTACACTGCTAAAACCTTTAAACCATTTATCAAGATCAATTCCAGAGTACTTTAATGTATCAATTCTCGCTTGAGTAACCCCTCTGTTTTTTATTTTTTGTAAAATCGCATCTGAGTTTAGTGCACTCATACCACAATCATGATGACCGACAATACAAACCTCGTCCGCATTTAAATCATACACGGCAACTAAAATACTTCTCATTACACTACCAAAAGGATGTGAAACAACCGCACCAGCTACCTTTAAAATTTTCACATCTCCATTTTTCATGTTCATTGCTTTTGGAAGCAGCTCAATGAGTCGTGTATCCATACAGGTTACAATAACCATTCTTTTATCTGGAAGCTTTGTCGTTTGGTATTTTTCGTATTCTTTGGTTTCAACAAACTCTTTGTTATATTCTAGGATATTATCCAGTAGTGACATACTTTTCACCCTTCACTCTTTATTTCATTATATTTTATCAAAAACTTGTCCTTTTAGATAATATTTTTATTATTACTCACAAGTTCTTGTGTCTACCAGAGATACTAATAGAACATCGTTCCCCTTAAAAAAGTTTTTTGTTCTCAAATCGGAATAATTACGATATAATATGAAAGGATTTCAAACAGGCACCATTTTGGGTACTTGAGAGGAGAAAGTTTATGAAAAAAATCAAAGGATATATCATGCTCTTACTCGCAATCGGCATACTAGCAGCTTGTGGAGCAGATCAAAATAAATCATCAGATGAAGAAGGGAAGCTTACGATATATACAACCGTATTTCCTTTAACAGACTTTACAAAAAAAATAGGTGGCGAAGATGTCATTGTTAATAGTGTTTATCCGCCGGGTGCTGATGCCCACACATTTGAACCCACTCCTAGGGACATGACAAGCATCGCAAGTGCTGATGCATTTATTTACACTGGGATTGGTGTTGAGGCTTTTGTAGCTTCAGCAAAAAAAACACTCAAAAAGGAAGATGTCGCATTAATTGAAGCAGGATCTGGAATAGAATTCATGAGTTTGGAAGATGATTCTCACCATCACGATGAAGAAGATCATCAACACGGAGATATTGATCCCCATATATGGTTAGATCCAGTCTACTCCATACAGATTGCTGAAAATATTAAAAATGCTCTAACTGAGTTAAATCCTTCTAATAAAGATGTATATGAAGAAAATTTCAACATATTAAAAGCTCAATTGGAAGAATTAAACACAGAATTTATGGAAGTGGCCAATTCTGCAAAACGTAAAGAAATTCTAGTTGCCCATTCGGCTTACGGATACTGGGAAGCTCGTTATGGAATAAAGCAAATAAGTATTACTGGCTTTTCCCCTTCCAATGAACCATCTCAAAAAGAATTGAAAAATATTATTGAATCTGTGAAGAAACAAAATCTTGAATATATTTTATTTGAGCAGAATATATCGTCAAAGATCGCAGAAACCGTTCAAAAAGAAACAGGTACAAAAAGCTTAACCCTTCATAATTTGGAGGCATTAACTGAAAAAGAAATCGAAGACAACAAAGATTATTTTAGCTTAATGAAACAAAATCTAGCTACATTAAAAAAGGCTTTAAATTAACTTAATAGTTACCAATTCAGTGTACTGCAAAATAGTAAATCACAAGACATTTTTAGCGTGAATTCACATATGAATTCACGCTTTTTTATACATAACCGATATGATTTTACTTTTATTTGTCTGAAGATAATTCAACTTCAGACACATTCGCGATGAGTTTGCGTTTCCTTGTCCGAAGATTCTTCTACTTCAGTCACAACTCCACTGATTTTGCATTCCCTTGTCCGAAGATACTCCTACTTCAGACACAACTTCACTGATTTTGTATTCCTTTGTCCGAACATGCTCCAACTTCAGACACAACCGCGATGATTTTGCGTTTCCTTGTCCGAACATGCTCCAACTTCAGACACAACCGTACTAATTTTGAGTTACCTTGTCCGAAGATACTCCGACTTCAGACACAACTTCACTGATTTTGTATTCCCTTGTCCGAAAATACTCCAACTTCAGACACAACCGTACTGATTTTCCATCCCCTTGTCCAAAGATACTTCAACTTCAGACACAATTTCACTGATTTACCATCTCCTTGTCCAAAGATACTCCGACTTCAGGAACTACACTGATTTTGCATTCCCTGGCCGAAGACTTCGAAGACTTCCTTAATTTTTACATAGTAGTTAAATTTGTTATTGATAATTGGTCCTTTTTCAATTTAAAACGGAAGGCGCTAATTTAATTACCACCCTTGGGATATGTTGCTTGTTATCTGTATTTCTTCACTTGGAGAACATAAAGGATGCTAGGCCACATTCCTAAGAAAGAGGTGTAGTAAAATGGCACAAGATGTATTATGTGAAGTTAAAAACTGTCATTATTGGGCAAACGGCAATAAATGTAGTGCTGATGCGATTTATGTTGTGAGTCACTCAGGGAAAACTGCATCAGAACAAACCGAAACAGATTGTAAAACTTTCATACCAAGTGATTTATAGAAATATGAACATGACAGCTGATTAACTCAGCTGTCTTTTTTATATTTTTAAATAGCTGAAACAAATCCTCCCAAATTTGCATAATCCTTATAACATGTCGAATTTTTTAAAATAAAATAATTGACAAAATTTAAAAATAAACATATGATACTTTTAAAAGTTGCACTAAGGAAACATTTATTCATTAAGACAAAATACACAGAAATAAATTAGAAGCTTGAGAGGAGAATAAGCGATGTATGAAAATCTTTTACTCGCTTTTGGTTTAACTTTATTTGCTGGCCTCGCAACCGGTATAGGAAGCTTAATAGCTCTCTTTACGTCCAGAACGAATACCAAATTTCTATCTTGGACACTCGGTTTCTCAGCAGGTGTCATGATCTATGTGTCCATGATTGAGATCTTTGTTAAAGCAAAAGTTGCACTAACGTCTGCACTTGGAAATGAACTTGGGAACTGGATGACAGTTGCAGGATTTTTTGGGGGAATGTTTTTAATTGCTTTAATTGATAAATTTGTCCCTGAGAGTAGTAACCCTCATGAGGTAAAAAAGGTGGAGGACATGAATTTATCTTCTTCCAAATTAGAAGAAGATAAATTATTAAAAATGGGAACATTTACAGCTCTCGCTATTGGCATTCACAATTTCCCTGAAGGTATTGCCACCTTTACTTCAGCTCTTCAAGATCCGGGCCTAGGTATCGCAATCGCAGTAGCAGTAGCAATTCACAATATACCTGAAGGAATCGCTGTTGCTGTTCCGGTCTATTTTGCAACAGGAGATAAAAAAAGAGCCTTTAAGCTCTCGTTTCTTTCCGGTTTGGCTGAACCTGTTGGGGCCGTTGTTGCTTTCTTAATTCTGATGCCATTTTTAAATGATATCATGTTTGGGATAATCTTCGCTGCGGTAGCAGGAATTATGGTGTTTATTTCTCTTGATGAATTACTTCCTGCTTCTAAACGTTATGATAGTGGACATTTATCCATTTATGGATTAATTGCAGGTATGGCTGTTATGGCGTTAAGTTTACTGCTATTTATCTAACTTATTCAGCTGGGTCCAACCCGAGCTGAATAAAGTTAACATTGCATTACCTTTTTCTCTTTCGTGATATGCTGAATCCATTCGTAATCTACCTTATATCCAATTCCTGGTTCATCTGGAACGGCAATTCGGCCGTTTTCTACAGTAACTTCCGGAATAATGACATCTCTTGACCAATATCTTGAGGACGCAGAAATATCACCAGGAATTGTGAAGTTTGGTAGGCTAGCTAAAGCAATATTATGTGCTCTTGAAATTCCGGTTTCAAGCATCCCTCCACACCAGACGGGGATTTGATGGGACTCACAAATATCATGGATTTTAATTGACTCAGTGATTCCACCCACTCTCCCAATTTTGATATTCATCACTCGGCAGCTCCCCATTTCAATTGCCTTACGGGCATCCTCTGCTGATGTAATGCTTTCATCCAAACATATAGGTGTTGAAAGTATTTCTTGTAGCTTTGCGTGATCAAAAATATCATCCTCCGCTAATGGCTGTTCAACCATCAACAACTTAAACTCATCTAATGCTTTAAGTTTGTCAGTATCCGCTAAACAATATGCCGAATTCGCATCCACCATTAGAGGGAGGTTAGGAAATTCCCGTCTAATTTCTTTTAGAAGCTCATAGTCTTGTCCAGGCTTAATTTTTATTTTTACCCGTTTATAGCCTGTATTCACATGCTCCTGAATTTTATGTAATACATCCTCAATTGAATTAATACTTACAACTACTCCCGAATCTATAGAATCCCTTGTTCCGCCGATCGCTTTAGAAAGAGAAATTCCTTGTTTTTTTGAATATAAGTCCCACATAGCCATGTCGATGCTAGCTTTCGCCATATTATTTCTTTTTACAAATTTAAAACATTCCTGCAGTTGCTGAGGATGCTCAACCTCTTCTTTTAAAATTTGCGGGACTAGATAATCGACAAGTATATGCCAACTAGTTTTAATCGTCTCTTCTGTATACCAAGGTGATGAAAAGGCAACGACTTCTCCCCAACCAACGACACCTTCTACATCCTCCATTTCAACAAGAATACTCTCTCTTGTATCAACCTTTCCCATACTTGTTACAAACGGTGAGAGCAAACTTTGTTCTATGAGATGGAGGGTTACCTTTTTCACCTTAATCATTTTTCTCATCCTTTATTAAATCAATTAATTTTCTTCTCATAAGTTTATTGGATGCATTTCTTGGTAGGGCATCAACAAAATAGATTGATTTTGGAACTTTATAACGAGCAAGTTGTTCATGGCAAAAAGCAATGATTTCATTTTCATGTAGGTTACTTCCTTCTTCTTTTATGACGAAAGCAGCAGGCGCCTGTCCCCACTTTTCATCATCCACTCCTGTAACACCCGCTTCTAAAATGTTAGGGTGTGACAACAGAACCGCCTCAAGTTCAGCAGGATAAATATTTTCTCCGCCTGAAATAATTAAATCAGACCGGCGATCTAACACAAATAAGAACCCTTCCTCATCTAAGTATCCAATGTCACCGGTATATAGCCAGCCATCGACTATTGAAGTCATCGTAGCATCAATTCGATTTAAATAGCCTTTTGTCACGTTGGGTGCTTTTACAACGATCTCTCCTACTTCATTTGGACGTGTAGGTGTACCATTATTATCAATTTTGATTTGCACTGGAAAAAGTGGTTTACCTGCTGAACCTAACTTAGAAATACTATACTCAGGTGCTAGCGTAACAACCTGTGATGCTGTTTCAGTCAGACCATAAGTCTGGAAAACAGGAATATTATGTGCAATACAATCCTCTAATAAAGGTTTTGGTGCAGGTCCACCTCCAAGAAGCATACATCTAAACTGATCAGGGTAGCGCTCATCCCCTAATTCTTTAATCATCCTTGTTAGCATGACACTCACTGCCGACATGATGGTAACACCTTGATACTTAATAGCATCATTTGCTTTTTTCGGATCGAATTTTTCGTGAATCACAGCTGGTATTCCGTAAATGACACTTCGATACAAAATTGATAACCCACTAATATGAAACATCGGAACAGTAAGTAACCAGCAATCATCCTGGTGCAGTCCTAAATTTAAACTGGAGCCAATCGCACTCCACCAATGGTTTCCATATGTATGAATAACGCCCTTTGGTTTTCCAGTCGTTCCCGATGTGTACATAATTGTATCAGCCTGTTCTAAAGAGAAATACTCTTGAATCTTACAGTCTTTCTCAGGAAGCTCATGAAGTTCATTTAATGATATGTTTTTAATATTTAGATGAGCTACTTTCTCAAGATAAGGCTCTTGCGTTAGCAGCATTTTTGTTCCAGCATCACTCAATTGAAATTCTAGCTCACTACTTGTTAATTTTATATTCAATAGGACTGTAACTGCACCAATATATTTCAGTGCATGAATCACTTCAACCATTTCAACATTGTTTCCAAGAAGAACAGCCACAACGTCTTCCTTTTGTACTCCTGCATATGTGAGTTGGTTAGCCCTTTTCAGCACATTTTTATGTAAAGTCAAAAATGATATCTCTTTATTTTCAGTTTTTATAGCAATTCGATTTGGCGTTAAAAACGCTCGCTGTTTCAGCCAATTTAGTATTTCTGTTGAATTCATTTTTTTCAAATCCTCTTATGTTTGTAATAAAAATGCAAAAACAGCTTGATGAGGTCTTCATCAAGCTGAGAACTGAACATTAAGGGAAACGAGGGAATTGCTTAAAGTCTGGCATGCGCTTTTCTTTAAATGCGTCACGGCCTTCCTTCGCTTCATCTGTTGTGTAGTATAGAAGAGTAGCATCGCCAGCCATTTGTTGTAGACCTGCTAAGCCATCTGTATCAGCATTCATTGCTGCTTTTAAGAAACGAAGAGCTGTTGGACTCTTTTCAAGAATTTCTTCACACCACTTAATTGTTTCTTCTTCAAGTTGCTCTAATGGAACAACTGTGTTCACAAGACCCATGTCTAATGCCTCTTGAGCATTATATTGACGGCAAAGGAACCAAATTTCACGTGCCTTTTTATGACCAATGATGCGTGCAAGATATCCAGAACCATAACCTGCATCAAAGCTTCCAACCTTCGGACCAGTTTGTCCAAAAATAGCGTTATCCGCTGCAATAGTCAAGTCACATACAACATGCAGTACATGTCCTCCACCGATTGCATAACCAGATACCATAGCGATAACTGGCTTTGGAATTACACGGATTAAACGTTGTAAATCAAGAACATTTAATCGTGGTATTTGGTCGTCTCCAACATATCCACCATGCCCTCGAACCTTCTGATCTCCACCAGAACAGAATGCTTCATCTCCCGCACCAGCTAGAACAATAACACCAATGTTTGAATCATCTCTGGCATAAGCAAAAGCATCAATCATTTCTGCCACTGTTTTCGGCGTAAATGCATTTCTAACATGTGGTCTGTTAATGGTGATCTTTGCAATACCATTATATGTTTCATATAAAATTTCATCATACTTACGTTCTGCAACCCATTCAACTGCAGCCATTAGCTTGTCCTCCTTTTAAGGATGTTCAAAAATGTCCGGTAAAAATGACACATCGAATTTCTTCGTTGGCTTTCTTTTCAGTTCCTTGTAAAAAGAAAACTACTTTTCCGGCGTGCAAAATCATCTGCTCACGTATTAACAGCATACGCTCTGCTACTTAAAGCTGCACTGCCTCGAACTTTCGACGCACAGGATGTGCTAGCGTCGGCGTTGCCACAGGACATGGCGCCTTCGTCGACGTGGTCCTTTTTATCACCTTTTTGAACACACACTTTTATGTATAGGTTTGTATATAATTTTGATCATTGAGAAAAATGATCAGAAACAAACTCATTTATTATTTTACCAAAAAAATATGGTTGTTCCACATGAATTGCATGTCCAGTATCTACTATTTTCTCCACTTTTGCATTTTGAATGCTTAAGCTCATCTCTTCTGCTATCCTGCAAAATTTTTGGTCAAGCACTCCACAAAGTAATAAAGTGGGTAGGTTTAGCTCATTTAGTCTATCCCAGTATGAGGGTTGTGAACCAGTCCCCATTCCTTTAAGACTATTAACTAAACCGACTGGATTATTGTTAAGACGTTGTTGGCGTATTTCTTGTTGAATATCTTTCGTTAGGGCCTGTTGCGAAGAGAACAAAGGGATCTTCTCCCAATAATCAACAAAACCTTGGACTCCCTCTTGGTTAATCCGATTAGCCAGTTTCTCATCTGATTTTCTGCGGGCAACTCTTTCTTCCACTGTTCTTAACCCTGGAGAACTGCTCTCTAGAACAAGTCTAATTATTCTAGTTGAAAAAAGAATAGAGATAGCCAATGCTAGCCTTCCTCCCATGGAGTAGCCAACTATATTAGTTCTGGGGATAGCTAAGACATCAAGAATATGAATGATATCTTTTGCAACAGTTTCTATATGATATCTTGATGAGTCATCAGGACTATCTGTCTCTCCATGTCCGATTATATCAATAAAAATACATTTATAACTGTAACGAAGTGTCTCGGTGGCATTACTCCAGGTTGCTATATTACCTGTAAAACCATGAAGGAAAACTATCGGTTCCCCTTCTCCCATCACCTGCACATGATAAGTAACCCCGTTTGATGAAATAAACATAGTTATTGTTCCTTTTTGAGAACGTCTTTTATTTCCTGGGAAACATTATTCCACATTTTTCGATGAATCATGACATTTTCTTGGCGGTCCGTTTTTACTTCTACAACATGAAGACCATTCCCATTTAATGAAGCAGATATGGCTTTTCGGAATTCCGCCCAATTCTCAACACTAGTAAATTTCCCGCCATACATTTTTACGGCATGTTCATAATTAAGCCCGATTGGCGTACCAAACAGTGTTTCAAAGTGCTTTTCTTCCTGTGATTGTGGCAAGAAAGAAAATATTCCGCCACCGTCATTGTTAATTAACACAATCGTATTATTTAAATGATGATGTTTTGCTGCTAATAATCCATTTAAATCATGATAGAAAGAAAGATCCCCAATCACTAAAACAGTATGCTCATTTTGCGAACTAATGCCCATCGCCGTAGAAACAAGTCCATCAATTCCATTGGCTCCTCGATTTCCTAGTACATGAATTGACTTTTCATTATTCGTAAAGAAAGTGTCAAGGTCTCTGATTGGCATACTGTTTCCAACAAATAAAGTAGAACCATTCGGCAGGATTTCTTGAAGTTCAGTAAATACCTTCCCTTCAAATAAGGTTTCTTCCTGGTATACTGCGTTGATATTCTCTTTCACTATATCATTTATTTTAATCCAAGAGCTTATCCAACCATTATTACTACGTTTCTGAATTCGTTTCGTAATCGAATGACAGAACTCTATTTCATCACAGTAAACCATATCGGTTGCTGATAAAGTAGGATCTCTCCATCCACCGTCCCCATCCACAATGATTTGTGGCGTGCTTTTTTGTTTTTGAATATACTGCAGAAGTGACTTAGAAACGGGCATTGCTCCAAAACGAATAATGATGTCTGGTGAGAAAGCTTCTCCGAACTCTTCGTTTCGTAAAAAAGCATCATACCCATCAATTATGTATGATTTAGAGTGTGTTCCACTTCTCAGTTGGGATAGTGGGTCAGCAAGTATTGGAAATTGAAGAGTTTCTGCTAGATTAGCTACAGCATGTCCAAACTCAGAATTATCATGTGAACCACAAACAATAATCCCTCTCAGTTTTTCATTGACTACATCACTTATCAACTGAGCTTGTTCCTCGTCCATTGTCGGTTTACCAACAACGACGTTTACATTTTTTTTAGCAATGTTCCTTGAACCCCATAAATAATCAAGATCGAGGTTTGGAACCAGCGGCTCACGAAAAGGGAAGTTTAGATGGACAGGTCCTGCGGGAGCTGATTGTGCTGTACCCGCTGCTCTTCCTGCCATAGTTCTGACATAAGCCAACATTTGAGCGGAATCTTCAGGTAGAGCCATTTCTACAAACCATTTCGCATGGTTCCCATATAACTGGTTCTGATCTATAGCTTGCGGTGCACCAATATCGCGCAATTCATGTGGTCGGTCCGCTGTCAGGACAATAAGCGGTACTCTTGAATAATAGGCCTCCACAATAGCCGGAAAATAATTGGCTGCTGCAGTCCCAGAAGTACAAAGTATCGCTACAGGCTTTTTAGTTGCTTTAGCTACACCAAGCGCATAAAAAGCGGATGATCGTTCATCAATATTGATTGTAACATTCATATCAGGATGTTCAGCCATTAATATTGCCATCGGGGTAGAGCGGGAGCCGGGGCTCACAATGGCCTCTGTGACACCCACTTGGACTAATTCATCAACAAATGATGCTACATACCGAGTTAATGCTTCATTATTCATTGTCTAAGCCTCCTAGTGCGGATAGCATCGGTCTAAACTTAATCATTGTTTCTGTATATTCACTTTCTGGTTCTGAATCGCCTACAATTCCACATCCAGCAAATAAGGATACATTGTTGCTATTTATTAATCCAGAACGAATGGCAACGGCAAATTCTCCATTATCTTTTGTATCTAACCAACCAACTGGGCTTCCATACCAACCACGGTCAAGAATCTCAAGCTCACGAATTATTTCATATGCTTTTTGTTTAGGTTGTCCTCCAAGCGCTGGAGTTGGATGTAGTCGATCTACAACAGTAAGTAATGACACATTTTCTTTTGCTACTCCTCTTACAGGTGTGTATAAATGTTGAATATCTCGCATTTTTAAGATATCAGGTTGTGTTGGTGAAGAAATGCGTATACAAGATTCTTTCATCGCATTTTTAATCATTTGTACAACCACATCATGTTCGTATAGATTTTTCCGGTCACTAAGTAATTCATTTGCCAATTGTTCGTCTTCAGAAGGAGTTTTACCACGTCGTATCGAACCTGCTAAGCAAGTTGTTAAAAATTCTCCACCTTTTTTCTTTATAAGACGCTCTGGTGAAGCTCCAATAAAACATGAATCGCCATACTCGATTGCAAATAAATAACTCATTGGTTGTTCTTCTTTTAAACGTTCTAAAATGGCATCCGTTTCAATTGGCTTATCAAAATGTAGTTTAATTTCTCTTGCTAGTACAACCTTTTCAACCTCGCCGGATTGTACCTTTTTAGTTGCATTTCGAACAGATTCCATCCATTCCTTTGGTTGGACTTCTTCTTTTGTAAAAGAAGTGTTTATGAGCTCTTTGTGATTTCCCTCAAGCTGTTCTTCTAATTGTTCTAAATCAGATTCAACAAATGTTGTACCTGTAGGTTCACAAATTATATTTGTAGTTAAGTAAGTACTTCCTTTATATATTGAAAGCATAAACGCAGGCAAAACAAATTTTGCATCATCAAAATGATCCCACAGATCTGTTCTCTTTTTTAATGGATCGAATGAAAAACCTCCCATTATTATTGGACCTGTAGAATATGGTGCAAAGTCATCCACTATAATTGCGTTGTGAACGAGTTTTTTCCACTCCTCTTCTATTGTAACAAAACGTTCTGTAGACTCATTATCGCTAATGGTATAAGCTTCTCCAAGTCCAACTATTACCGTATCATTTGTTGGATTGGACCAGAAACATCGCGTTTTATAAGTTTCTTTTTTCCCAGTAGAAAAGAACAATAGGGGGTCTATGTTCTCAATCTCTCTAACCTGACTTACAAGTATCGGCTTTGAAAGCTCCTTTGAACGAAACATTCCTTTCTCTATGTAATCTTTCAATCCTTTTTGTTGTATCATGACCAACTTATATCCCCCCGAAGTGTTTCCTGTAATAAATTTTACTTTAGAAATAGTATTTGATTATAGTATATCATTAACACGTATTTACCCTTAGTATTATAATCCCGATACTTTTGGGTTAATGAATCAAGTGCTACAATATACCTCTTTATGAATAGTTGTCAACAAACTTGATTCTACCATATGTAACCGTACAATGACCACTTACTTCCTTATTATTACGTTTTGTACGATATGTTAGTCTGGGGATTAAATCATGGTAAGAATGATTATGACTTTTTTGTTACATTAAACCATTGACAGTACTTGCCCAATTCACTAAACTGAACTTTGGATATACATGATATGACGGAGAGGAGAAGTTTAATGCATACAGGACTTCAGTCAAATCAGAAGCTATCTAAAAAGCCTTCAAATGGGTTTCAAGTATGGTGGAGACTTATGCGTCCACATACACTAACAGCATCCTTTGTTCCAGTTATCCTAGGTACAGTTCTTGCACTTTCAGATACTTCTATAAACATGGCACTATTCTTAATAATGTTACTTGCTTGTCTTCTCATTCAAGCAGCTACTAATATGATTAATGAGTATTTTGATTATAAACGCGGTCTAGATACCGCTGAATCAGTCGGTATTGGTGGGACAATTGTTAGAGATGGAGTCAAGCCAAAAGTAATCTTAAACTTGGCTTTTGCCTTTATGGGGATTGCTACACTTTTAGGTGTTTATATTTGTATGAATAGTAGCTGGTGGCTAGCGTTAGTAGGGACTATTTGTATGTCTGTTGGTTATCTTTATACTGGTGGCCCATTCCCAATTTCATCGACACCTTTTGGAGAGCTTGCAGCTGGTTTCTTTATGGGTATGATCATTATTTTAATATCGTTTTTCATCCAAACGGGTACGGTTACTTCAACAAGTATTTTAATTTCAATTCCAATTATGATTCTTGTTGGTGCCATTAATATGTCAAACAATATTCGTGATTTGGATGGTGACAAACAGAACGGACGTCGCACCTTACCGATTTTATTAGGAAGAGAAAATGCGATTAAGTTCTTAGCGGTATTGTTTGTTATTTCATATGTTTGGATTATTGCTTTGTCATTTATGGGAATAGCATCTTGGTGGAGCCTACTTGTATTGGTGAGTGTTCCAAAAGCTATTCAAGCGATAATTGGATTTATTGGAAAATCAGAGCCAATCCAAATGATGCCAGCAATGAAAGCAACCGCCCAAACAAATACATTTTTTGGTTTCTTATTATCAATTGGAATCTTTATTGGTTACTTCTTTTAAAAACACGATTTTTACGATCGTGTTTTTTCTTTTGCCTTCTTTCATACAAGCACTTTTTTACATTTATGATTTTCGTGTTTATGTAAATAATACATAACAAGATTCGTTACGAAATCATTATGGAAGGAGTGCTTTTCATGTTATCAAATGAGCAATTATCAACCTTCCGTTCACAGTTGATAAACGCAAAAAAAGAGGTTGAAGAACAATTAACGGATAGCGATCATTTTGATTTAGAACGTGGTCATTTCCATGGGTCGGTAGGGGAACTCTCTTCTTACGATAACCATCCAGGGGATGAAGGAACTGAGCTATATGAACGTGAAAAAGATATTGCACTTAATGAGCATATTGAAAAAGAACTAAAGGACATTGACTACGCCTTACAGGCAATTGCTGAAGGAAGATACGGGAAATGTGAAAAATGCGGTAAGGAAATACCTGTTGATCGATTAGAAGCAATGCCTACCACAACCTATTGTGTTGAGCACAGCCCGACCCAAGTCGTTTCTCATAATCGGCCGATTGAGGAAGGGGTACTAATGCCACCGTTTGGAAAGTTTGTTGATGAGGAAGATAATGTATCCTTTGATGCTGAAGATTCATGGCAAGATGTTGCTAAGTATGGAACATCTGAATCACCTTCTGATCTTGCAGATCCAGTTGATAGTTATAATGAAGTATTCCTTGAATCAGATGAAAATGTAGGTTATGTAGAGGACTACGAAAACTTTGTTGCAACAGATATTGAAGGGAAAGAAATAATCATCTATCCAAACAACCAGCATGAACGATATGAGGAAGTATTAGATGAAGAAGGAATCATGACCATGTTCGGTGACCTTCCTCCCTATGAAAAAGAACCTTATACAGAGGATGAAGCTCAGGATTAAGGTTAAAAGCAGTGGAAAATTCCCCACTGCTTTACTTTTTTACTTTATTGGTTGTAAAAGTAATCTATAACTATTTATTATATAGTTCTCTTTGTAAGTATGAGTGATATGATATTTTCCTGTTGTCCAATCTGAAATTTGATCATGATAGAATTTGCTCAAAACATGACCAGATTGCCCTGGACCTACCACATTATAGCTTTGTTTCATGTTTGATAGGTCAATTACGGAACGCCATGCAGCTCCATGTGTTATAGCTCCTGATTTTCTATTGAAACTTGCAGCAGCTACCGATACTCCACTACCACCCATTGGAACAAATTCATTATGATTAAAAAGATAGTTTAACGGAGAAATTGCCGACAACGGATGATTAAAAGGAACCCTATGAAATTCACCCCATTTCCATTTACCCGGATGCTTCCCTTGTTGTTTGACAGCAAAATCAACAGCTCGCTTGAATGACTCTAGAGTTACCTGCTCTAAACCACCAGCTTCACTCAACCATACACCTTCATCCCCTTTGGCAGCATTTCTAATCATTTGGTCAACAATTTGGGATTTACCTTCAAACAAGTTATCAATTTCAATTGGAATGGATTCTTCAAACAAAACATTCGCGAATTCCTCCATCCATTTATGAAAGACTAAAGGCTCTCCATCTTCTCTTCGATCTACAGAGTCCCATCCTTCAAACCGCTTTAAGACTTCTTTATCAATATCTCTTAGCTTTTCTTTATTGCTTGTTAATACATCAAGAAAAATCGGTACAAATTCCTCCGCCTGCAAATTATGTTGGTCAAACTGTAGTTGAAGCATATCATCAACCGAAAGTTTCTTCTTACTCGTTAAAACATCCCGTATACGTTGTTGACGATATGGCTGTGCCCAAGTATTCGTAATATGGTATGGATAATCATCTGTTACAATTCTATTATTTGCCGTAGAAATAAACCCCTCCTCTGGGTTCACAATTGTTGGAAGTTCATCCCATGGAATAAAACCCTCCCACTCATATTCATCCGTCCAACCTGGTACAGGTATCGAACTATCTCCCTTTTTTCGAATAGGAATTAACCCATTCGCTCGATAAGCAATGGTTCCATCCGTAGCTGCAAAAACAAAATTTTGAGCAGGGGTATGAAAATATGTAAGAGCTTCTTTAAATTCATCCCAACTCTTCGCCTTGTTAAACATCAACACCGCTTCAAGTTCAGTCGAAGGATCGAGAGCTGTCCATCTTAAAGCTAAAGCAGTTTCTTCCTTGTGGTCATGAGTGAATTCTGAAATAATGGGACCATGCCTTGTTACCTGAACTTGATAAGGAATTGTTTCTCCATCCTTCACTTTTATTGGTTCATCAATAATTCTTGCATCCTCCCACTTCCCCATATACTCAAACTGATTTGGATTTTCTGGATTTCTTTTTTCAATATATAAATCCTGGACATCAGGACCTACATTGGTAACTCCCCAGACGATATGTTCATTACGTCCTAATATAATTCCTGGAACACCTGCAAAAATGACACCACTTACGTTTACCTCATTATTTTGTAAATGCGTTTCATACCAAATCGACGGAGTAGCCAAAGCTAAATGAGGATCATCCGCTAGAATCGGCATACCTGACTCAGATTTTTCTCCACTAACCACCCAGTTATTACTCCCATTAAATTCATTTGGGAAAGGAGCTTGTGCAATACTTTTGGAAATATCAATAGGATTTTCTTTCATTACTTGAAGAACTGTTGCCCCATCTTCAGGATATGTAGGAAATAATTCAAGTAGTTTTTCTTCTGACACATGCTGTGCCATGTAATAACGAAAGGCTTGACCTTTATAATGACCTCCTAAATCATAAGCCATATACTTACCTATCGTGAGTGAGTCTATAGGACTCCACTCCGTTGGTTCATATCCGGCAAGAGTAAATTCGACGGGTAATGTATTCTTCTCCTTTGCTTCCTTAATAAAAGCATTTACGCCATCTGCATAAGATTGTAAGACACCTTTCGCTTCTGTCGAGTATCCATCGTACGAGATTTTAGCTGCTCTTCGTAAGCCAAGAGTTCTATAATATTTATCCTGTTCAATTAGGGAGCTACCAATTACCTCACTGAGCTCTCCTGATGCCTGTCTACGGCTTAGATCCATTTGAAATAACCTGTCCTGAGCCGTTACATATCCTTGTGCAAAATACAGATCGTGAGTGTTTTTAGCACTTATATGGGGAACCCCATTTTGATCACGAATCACTTCAACCTCATCAGTAATACCAGCAACATTAATTGTACCTTCAATTTCTGGTAAACTCTTTCTCAAAAATAAATAGCCTGCCAAAATACTTGCGACAAGCAGGAGGATGATTATAATTCCTGATACTAAAATAACCCTCCATCTTTTCTTTCTGGGCCAAATACGTCTTTTTACTGCGACTTCTGAACTCATAAACTCCTCCTTAGACTAACTATTTCAAGAAAATTCTAAATATATTATAATATCTCATTTTCATTTTGTCATTGAAATCTCCAATAGACTGACATTATTTTCATACTTAGTGAAAAGCTTAAAGGAAGATACTAAGCAAATGACGAATTATTTCTATATATCATTTTTAATGAAAGGAAGAGTATAATGAACGCTCATGAGATTGAATACAAACTATATGGAGATGACATGCAATTTGTTGAAATCGAGCTAGATCCGAGTGAAAGTGTTATTGCGGAAGCAGGAGCCATGATGATGATGGAAGATGGAATCTCGATGGAAACCATATTCGGTGATGGTTCAGAATCTGGAGGTGGAGGTTTATTAGGTAAACTGTTTGGTGCAGGTAAAAGAGTCCTTACTGGTGAGAGTCTTTTTATGACAGTTTTTACCAATAGCCATATGGGCAAAAAACATGTTTCGTTTGCTGCCCCATATCCTGGAAAAATCATCCCGGTTGATTTAAGCATGCTAGGTGGAAAAGTGATTTGTCAAAAAGATTCTTTTTTATGTGCAGCAAAAGGAGTATCAGTCGGAATAGACTTTCAACGCAAATTAGGTACTGGTTTCTTCGGTGGAGAGGGCTTCATCATGCAAAAATTAGAAGGAGATGGATTAGCCTTTTTACACGCAGGTGGAACCATACATAAAAAAGAACTCCAACCTGGTGAAATCCTTCGAATAGACACAGGCTGCTTAGTTGGGATGACGAAGGAAGTAGATTACAATATCGAATATGTAGGGAAAATAAAAACAGCTTTCTTTGGTGGTGAAGGTTTATTCTACGCAACTGTACGTGGCCCTGGAACAGTTTGGGTACAATCATTGCCATTTAGCCGTATGGCAGACCGTATCTTCGCAAGTGCACCTAGAAATGGGGGAAGCACAGGTGAAGGAAGTATTCTAGGAGGAATCGGAAATTTATTAAACGGTGATAACAGATAGAATAAATATAAGTATAACTGGGAAGATAATAAATGGAGGTGTGGAAGATGAAACGTAAAGAAGACGTTAATAAAAAACCCGATGCTCCACTATTTGATGCCCCAGATGATAAAATTCTAGCATTTGACATGTTCCGTGGAATATCACCCGGAATCTTCTCAGATGTAGATTTAGACAACCCCGCAAAGAAAATAGAAGATGATATCATTTCTCAAGATTAAGCACCTGGCAACAGGTGTTTTTCTTTTTGTAACCGTAAAAAAATAAGAAACTAGAAATCTAGTAAAATAAAAAAACGCCATGAGAAATTCTCATAACGTTTGATGACCCGTACGGGATTCGAACCCGTGTTACCGCCGTGAAAGGGCGGTGTCTTAACCGCTTGACCAACGGGCCAGAAAAAAGTATTTATATGATTCGACATGGCGGAGAAGGAGGGATTTGAACCCTCGCGCCGCTTACGCGACCTACACCCTTAGCAGGGGCGCCTCTTCAGCCACTTGAGTACTTCCCCAAAAATGGCTCCGCAGGTAGGATTCGAACCTACGACCGATCGGTTAACAGCCGATAGCTCTACCACTGAGCTACTGCGGAATAATTATATATGGTGGGCCTAAATGGACTCGAACCATCGACCTCACGCTTATCAGGCGTGCGCTCTAACCAGCTGAGCTATAGGCCCATTGTATAAATTGGAGCGGGTGATGAGAATCGAACTCACGACATCAGCTTGGAAGGCTGAGGTTTTACCATTAAACTACACCCGCATTTTTTATATGGGGCGGCTGATGGGAATCGAACCCACGAATGTCGGAACCACAATCCGATGCGTTAACCACTTCGCCACAGCCGCCATTAAAGTTTATAAAATTAGAAAGGTGGCTCAGGACGGAATCGAACCGCCGACACAAGGATTTTCAGTCCTTTGCTCTACCGACTGAGCTACTGAGCCACTACATATGGCGGTCCCGACCGGGATCGAACCGGCGATCTCCTGCGTGACAGGCAGGCATGTTAACCGCTACACCACGGGACCATTTTTAACAACAAAAATTATTTTACTATAACTTCTTGTGCTTGTCAACACTTTTTTTTGGTTGCGGGGGCAGGATTTGAACCTACGACCTTCGGGTTATGAGCCCGACGAGCTACCAGACTGCTCCACCCCGCGATAATAGAATTTATAAAGTTTATGTTATGCGCTATGCAAGTAAATAACTGTCCCCTTCCTCTTCAAGCTTATTCTTGAAGCATGTCCGTCGGGACAACTCGCAGTATATCGATGATGCAACGCTCGTTGCTCCACCCAGCGATATATAGAAGGTTTATAAAATATGACTTTCTTACACCATATATTTGTTAAAAAATATGGCGGAGGAAGAGGGATTCGAACCCCCGCGGGCTTTAACACCCCTGTCGGTTTTCAAGACCGATCCCTTCAGCC
>NZ_JBPFDQ010000101.1:0-3362 GCF_059415045.1 Ferdinandcohnia sp. SAFN-114
CAAATTAATGAAAAAGTGTTAAATTTAATATGGATAGGTGTTTTATATATGTCTCATTTGGCTAGGTCAGTTCAATAGAAAGTGTTTTTTATTGCTAATAGTTGTAATGTACTTAGTACAAACTAATTAGAAAATTAAGGTTAAGGTGGAGGAATTATGCACTTTTTTGCTTCACAAGAGCATCTCACTGCTGTTGAATGGATTCTCAGAGCTATTGTTGGCTTTGCGTTCTTTATCGTGATAGCTAGAATGATGGGGCAACGAACGATTTCTCAGGTTGGGCTTCTCGACTTTGTTATCGTCTTACTAATTGGAAATATTATTGCTCATCCATTATCAGATGAGGGATTAGGTTTAAAGGGTTCCATGATTACAATGACTGTAATTTTGGTCTTATATTTGATTGGTATTTTATTAAGTTTACGTTCTAATAAGATTCGAAAGTTGTTTATCCCCTCACCTATCCTACTGATTGAGAATGGAAATATACTTTATAAAAATTTAAACAAAGCAAGGATTTCAATTGATGTACTTTTATCAGAATTAAGAATGAAGAGTACGGAAGATGTTCAAAAGGTTGCACTTGCGTTTTGGGAGCCGGGTGGTTCTTTTTCTATCTTCTTAAAGAGTGAACACCAACCGCTAACTCCGAGTACCTATAACAAACCTATTCAACCATTCCAATATCCTAGGACTGTAATTAAGGAGAAAAAGATTGACTATAACGAGCTAAATAAAATTGGTAAAAATGAAGATTGGCTGATACAAAAAATTTCAGCCACCTACAAAAATGTAACATTAAATGAAATTCTTCTTGGAACAATTGATGAAAACGAAAATGTGACAGTATTTTTATATCACTAGTTAAATTTTCAAGGAGTATACTATTTCATTCCAAATTGTGTATACTCCTAATTTTTCGGCACCTGTATTTTCCATATCATATGATCAAAATTTTTACCCCAGTAATCCTTTAAAATAACATCCGGCTTACCAAATTTGTTCTTCCAATATTTTTGTGCATTTTTGTATCCACTATCTAAACAAAACTCTTCTATTTTTCTATCCCTTAAAATTGTAAATATTGATTGCAATAACCTTGTACCGATGCCTTGTTTTTGATAGTTCGGATGTACGAAAACAGTTCCAACTTCAACTAGATCACAATAGGCATGATGCGTTTTGCAGATTAAACGACTCACAGTACCATACTCGATGGTTCCAACAATTGTGTTTTCATAGGTGGCAAGTAGAAAATATCGGTTCTTGCCTGCACTTGTAAAATCAGATTGTAAATAACTCTTTTTTGTTTCGATTTCCTCGACTATATCCTTTGTTAAATGAGCTATCCCTTCTTTACTAAATGTGTCCATAATGACATCCTTGAAAAAACGGTGAAGTTCATCCTTGTCTTCAATTTTTGGCCTTCTGATATCTACATCCATTACTACTACCTCCCTAAGTATTCCTGTGTACTGAAATACTCCCCTCCTAAATTGGTCATACTAACCAAATGAACATTTTCGATATTGGAGGATTATGGTTTGGAACATTCATGGATCTCACTTATTCCTTTTTTAATTGTAATTGGAATGGCGATTTGGTTAAAGGATATTTTACCGGGACTAGTTCTAGGATTATTGATTGGGGCAATCCTTGTTACATCTGATGTATTAGGTGGAACCCAGCAATCAATTACATATATTGTGACGACTCTATCTGATCCAACTAATATCAAAATCGTAAGCTTTTTATATGTTTTTGGTGGTTTAGTTGGGATGATGAATATTGCTGGGGGTATCAAAGGATTTACGGAATGGATTGGTGAGAAAATTAAGACTGAACGTGGCCTGCTAGGATTAATATGGCTCACTCTCCCTTTTACCTTTATGATGCCAATGTTTCGGATCATGATGATTGGACCTATCATAAAACAACTCATAAAAAAAATGAACCTATCAAAACAAAAGGTCGGCATGACATTAGATATTTCAACCGAATCGGTTATTGTTCTATTACCGGTTGCGACTGCGTTTGTTGGATTTATGGTTTCACTTGTCGAAGGTGGCATTAAAGGTCTTGATTTAGGGATGTCTGCCTACCAAGTATTTTTATTAAGTATTTTGTTTAATTTTTATGCGATTGTGATGCTCCTTATTGGAATCATTCAAACATTTTGGCCATCTAAAAAAAGTGATAAATCCCAACAGCATGCAGATGAGGAAGAACATGATCATGAATTTCACCGAATTGGAATTAAGAAAGAACTTTCTCTGGTAAAAGCACAACCTTGGCATTTAATTGTCCCGGTATTTTTACTTCTAGGATTGTCTCTCTATCTACTATGGGAAAACGGTAGATCACTTGGTGCTCAATCGGTCTTTGAGGCTTTTTCAATGGCCGATGCAACCTTTGTCATGCTGCTTGCTGTATTTATCACACTAATTTTCACTTTTGTGTTTTATGTAATCCGAAAGCAGAAATTACATGAAATTATGTATCATTTTTACGATGGTGGAAACCAAATGATGCAGGCGATTACCCTTCTCATTCTTATATGGGCTCTTACCTTATCGGCTGAGGAACTAGGATTTTCTGAATTTATTAGTTCCACTTTAGGCTCATTTTTACCAGGGTTTTTAACACCTGCGACGATTTTTCTAATTGGGTCAGTTGTTGGGTACTTTATTGGTTCCTCTTGGGGGACATGGGGGTTATTTATGCCGCTTGGAATTGCTTTGGCCCTTTCGACTGGTGCCTCCATCCCGCTAACCGTCGGAGCTGTTTTTGCGAGCGGAGCATTTGGAGCTTTGACTTCACCACTTGGTGACACAACGATAACCACGGCCTCAATACTAGATTTAGAACTAGTGGATTATGCACAATATAAATTAAAGGTTTCAGCAATAGGAGGAGTAATTGCTATTGTGTTATATATCATTGGTGGTTTGGTTTTTTAAAAAAGATTAAATTAACATGCAGATAGTTCGGTTATTGTGGTGGAGAAACATTCGTTTTGGAAATCAATTCTACCTTATTTTGGAATTTACGCATGATTTAAATTGATAAACTAAATAAAAGCATACGCATTTCAACTCTACGTATGCTTTTATCACTTTTTCACTTAAAAATAATACACGAATGGATATTTTTTACATTTTTAATCATAATTGAAATCAATTCTACCTTATTTTGGAATTTACTCATGATTTAAATTGGTAAACTATATAAAAGCATACGCATTTCAATTTTACGTATGCTTTTATCACTTTTTCGCTTAAAAAATGATACACAAATGGATATTTTTTACATTTTTAATCATAATTGAGATCGACTCTACCTTTTTTTGGAATTTACGCATG
>NZ_JBPFDQ010000101.1:3462-18481 GCF_059415045.1 Ferdinandcohnia sp. SAFN-114
ACTTCATATTGCTAAACAATCTAAAAGCATACGCATTTCAATTTTACGTATGCTTTTATCGCTTTTTCGCTTAAAAATAATACACAAATGGATATTTCTTACATTTTTAATCATAATTGAAATCAATTCTACCTTTTTTTGGAATTTACGCATGACTTCATATTGCTAAACAATCTAAAAGCATACGCATTTCAATTTTACGTATGCTTTTATCGCTTTTTCGCTTAAAAAATGATACACAAATGGATATTTATTACAGTCTTAATCTTAATTGAAATCGACTCTACCTTATTTTGGAATTTACGTATGACTTTATATTGCTAAATTATATAAAAGCATACGCATTTCAACTTTACGCATGCTTTTATCACTTTTTCGCTTAAAAACAATACACAAATGGAAATCTACTACATTTTTAATCTAAATTGAAATCAATTCTACCTTTTTTGTTAGTTATTTATTGTAATTCATTCGTATGCATGTAATGGTTTTTTTCTACGTAGTCTGAACTACAACACATACAAGTTTAGTCTCCTCAAGTTTCTTAGTAGTTTCGTTCTAGATATTTATTGAACGCGGGGTTTTTTAATACGATTCCAACAATGATAAATCCAAAAATAGATCCCACAATGGAGCTGAAAATAAACGATGGTATGAAGCCAAAAATGGCTGCATCCTGTCCAAGAATAAGCGTGGCAATTGGATAACAAGCAATTGCCCCTAAGATCCCTGTTCCAATAATTTCACCTGTCATTGCCATTGACGCCTTCTTAGTTTTTGTATAAAGGATTGCTGCTAAAAAAGCTCCTATCATACTTCCTGGAAAGGCAAATAAAGAGCCAGTCCCAAGCATGTTTCGAAGTAAAGATACAGAAAAAGCTTGAAGCACGGCGTATGCTGGACCTAAGATAACCGCCGACAAGACATTAATAAAATGCTGCATAGGAAATACTTTTGTGAAACCTATTGGAATTGCAAATAAATGACTTGTAACTGTTCCGATAGCGACAAGCATTGCTGTGAGTGTCATTTTTAGTGTTTTACTCAAGATGAATCCCCCATTACCGATTTAATTCATTACCAAACCGCCGTCAACAATAAGGTTTTGACCCGTTACCCCTTTACTCCAAGGTGATGCAAAGAAAAGAACTGCGTTTGCTACATCTTCCGGTGTTGTTACTTTTTGTAGTGGCGTAGATTCCTTTATCAATTGGAAAACCTCTTCAGACGTTGCCGAACTTGCATCCGTTGTTTGAAGTAATCCCCCAGAAATCATGTTTACGTTTATTCCATATGGACCAAGGTCTTTTGCCATGTTCCGAGTGAATCCTAAAAGAGCTGCTTTGCTAGTGTTGTAATCATGGTAAGCAACAACAGGATTTTGAAAGAGATTCGTGCCAATTGTTACAATACGTCCAAAGTCAAGCTCTTTCATGTCTGGAAGTGCTGCTTGTGTTGTATGTAAAGCTCCTTTTATTGCTCCCTCGAGCTGTGCGTGAAAATCCTCCCAAGAAATAGTTTCGGCGTTCTTTCTTGCGACTGGGTCAAAACGAAAATTGATTAAGGCATTATTTACAACGGTTGTTATAGGTTGATCAAAATATTTTTTCGCTTCAACAAATAAATTCTGTACTTGTTCACGATTTCTCACATCAGCTTGAATGGAGATCGCATTTTCACCGATTTCTTCTTGTAGAGAACGAGCTTTTGCTTCACTTTGAAAATAGTTGATTACTACCTTTGCCCCTTCATTCGCAAAAGCTTTTACGATTTCCTTTCCTAATCCTCGTGCACCACCGGTAACGAGAATAACCTGATTTTGTAGTTTCATTCTAGTAGCCTCCTCAAATAGAAAATAAGAAAAACGCAAAAAAACCAGTTCCACATAAATGGACCTGGTTTAAGGTATCAAGAAAAAATGGACATTTTCCACTCTACTTTCCTCCGCCGGTATAATCCGGATCAGGTCCAAAGGGTTAAAAAACGCACGCTTTTCTCTCAGCCCAATCGGGCACCCCTAGTAGTTACGAATATTCTTTCTATAAGGATAGTATGTACTTGCAAAAATGTAAAGGTATTTGATGAATTCAAGATTCTAAGATTCATTATATGGTATAATATGGATAACAGTCTGAATATTCAATTTATAGAAAGGGGTGCTGGGATGTTATTTTATTTAATGATCGCTCTATTTGCAGTAGGAATTGGAGCGATTGGTTGCGGTATTTTTATGTTTTTTGTAAAAATGGAAAAGAAAAAGGCGTTTATTATAAGTTTAATAGGATTATTCATTATTATAGTGACCATGGGTTCTGGTAATCTTCGCCCCTCCTATGAGAAAGAAACCTCCATAATCGTTCAGGAAGTTTCCGTATCGGCCGAAAAAAATGGTGATGGAAAATACAGTTGTAATGTAAGTGATCCATACAGCGTGTATCAGTTTTATAGCGAAGATAAAAAAGAGGTCGAGGATTTTTGCGCTCAATTTAGCAAAGGTGAAACATATGAAATCACATACCAGTTTAAATCTGGTAAATATACCATTTTAGGAGTAATTAAGTAAAGGCCGGGAGATTCCTGGCCTTAAATATATTTACTACCTTCTCTAACACTTAGCTTTTGCAGTGGTGTTTCATTTATAAATTGACGGACTGAATCTGGGTTTGTCTTTGAGTATTCGCGCAAAGCCCAGCCAATTGCTTTTTGGATGAAAAATTCTTTACTTGTTGCATTGGCTTTTATGTATTTGTACAGGATGTTTTCATTTGTTTCTTCCTTATATTTTAACTGGAAAAGAATTGATGAACGTGTAAGCCATAAATGCTCACCAAATGCCCAGCCTTCAATTGTTTCCTCTATAATACTAGGTGTTACTTTAGCTATATTTCCAACTATATGTGGTGAAAGAACATCGACAGTATCCCACCAAGATTTTGTAGTAATGAGCTCCTCGATAAAAGTTAAATGGCTACTATTGACTTTTTTTATAGATCTAACTAAATAATCCTGTGCAGCATATTGGTATTCCCGTTCATCCTTTTTCCACAACTGTGTAACAAGTTCAAGATTTAAATCCTTTTTTAATAATCCTGTTTCATTATAAAAATTACGTGTTAATTGTCTCCTTAAAGGTGTTTTTATTCCGAGAAACGGAAAATGGTTTTTCATATATTTTTGCATCGGTAACGCATTAGCGGGATTACTATGTTCTTCGAATAATGTAACGAGATGGTTTAAATCCTCCATTGTATTGCTCCTTTAAAAGATTTGGTATCCTCATTGTACTCGATGCTCCTATTCTTACAAAATAAAAAATACTATCTTTTCTATGTAAGTATACGTACGAAAAGATAGTATTTTAAATTCGTTACTTATTGCATTTTAATAGGTGTTACGACTGCAAATAGGTTTTCTGTTGGATTGTTGAGGTTGACTTCAATTACTTTATACCCTTCACTATCCTTGTAATCATTTGTAACTGGTGTTTTAATCTCGTTGCTCATTTTCCGTACTTCCCTTCTAACATTTTTCTCACACAATAAGTAGTATATGATGAGGTAACGAAAATGTGCTTTCTTTTAAAAAAAATTTTACTTTTATATTTTGGCTGTTTTCGCAAACTTTGTTGTTTTTATATCGTTGACTTCCGCTTCAGGTGGACGCTTTCCGCGGGCGTGGCTTGAGCCTCCTCGTCGCTACCGCTCCTGCGGGGTCTCAAGTCTCACGCTTTTCCCGCAGGAGTCGCCACCTTACGCTCCAATCAAATTGGTTTGCAATTTATTAACAAAAAGCAACAATCTTTTAGAAAAGAGCCTATATTTTTAATGCTTCATTTCCTACGCGCTCCATAAATTCCCTTACAACATCATTGTTTGCATTTTTACTGCTTAGTTTTAGCATGGCCCGTCCGACAAAATTAACTCCTATGTTTTGTCCTTCATATATGAATTTAGTGTGGGACTCGTCAATTTTTAGTAGGGTGAAAGTCGTAGTAATTTCAAATGCTTTCCCGAGTACAAAGCTTGTTTGCTTTAGCTTTTTGTTTTCGGTATTATCATATTGTGTCGTTTCAACAATATAGGTTTCTACACGTTTTCCCTCCCGATATTTTTGTTGATGCTTTGCCCCAACCTCTTCTTCTGTTTTTTCAATCAAGGTATGCTCTTCTACTTTCGGCATTATTTTCTTTATATGTTCGTCCGAAAATAGCATCCAAACCTTTTCAATATTCGCCTCAATGATCGTTTCTTCTTTCCATTCAATCATTTGTTTTCCTCCTTCCCAGATGCGAGAAATTCATCAATCTCTTCCTTTTGTTGTTGTAGTTCTGCAATTTGATGCTCAATTTTAGTTCTCTTTTGAATGAGTAATTTATCTAGGTTTGCGAAAGACTCATCCTCCATGACTGATACCATTTCTTGAATTGAAAAGCCAAGCTTTCTTAGTTTTACTAGTAGTACTGCAAGAAAAAAGCTACCATCATCATAGTAGCGGTATTTGTTTTTTGGATCAATGTAAGCTGGTTCTAGAAGTTTGACTTCCGCATAGTAACGCAAAGTTTCCTTGCTTAATCCGGTCAGTTCCGCAAATTCCTTTATTTTGTACATCCTCGCCCTCCCTTTTTATCTTAAAGTGTGTGGTGCACCCCTTAGTCAATATAAAAGTCAATTTTATTTAAAAGTTTGTCCATCTAGCAGTTCTTAATAACGTATTTTACCTATATATATTGTATTAATAGATTCCATTAAATGAAAGGTGGTTGCTACATTGATTGAAAATTCATTTTATACACAAGAATTCCACGGACCCTATGAGCTTTTTAATTTAGGAGATTTCAAACTAGAGGAAGGTGGCGTGATTCCAAATTGTCAGCTTGCCTATGCTACTTTCGGAGAGCTTAATGAAGCAAAAGATAATGCTATTGTCATTCCTACTTGGTTTTCTGGTACAAATAAAGCCTATGAACCATATATTGGCGAAGGACGAGCATTGGATTCGTCTAAATACTTTATTGTGATCATCAACCAAATTGGAAATGGTCTTTCAAGCTCACCTCATAACAGTCCTGCTCCCATAAGTATGTCGAATTTCCCGGATGTTAGAATTGGTGATGATGTACGAGCTCAGCATCAATTCCTTACTGAAAAGTATGGTATCAATGAAATTGCGTTAGTTGTTGGCGGGTCTATGGGAGCACAACAAACATACGAATGGGCAGTTAGATTTCCCGACATGGTTAAACGTGCAGCTCCGATTGCGGGTACTGCCAAGAATACGACTCATGATTTCATCTTTACTGACACATTAATCGAAGCGATTACTTCAGATCCAGGCTGGAATCATGGAAACTATCAGTCTTGTACAGAAGTGGTTGACGGATTAAACAGGCATGCTAAAATATGGGCTGTTATGGGACTTAGTACGGAATTTTACAAACAGGAAAAATGGCGCCTATTTGGTGTCAATTCTGTCGCAGAATTCGTAAACGACTTTTTACAGCCTCTTTTTGCAGCGATGGATCCAAACGCGCTATTAACAATGGCATGGAAATGGCAACGCGGGGATGTTAGCCGAATGACAAATGGTAATCTAGAAGAAGCGCTTGGAAGAATTAAAGCAAAAACATTTGTTATGCCAATTGATGAAGATATGTTCTTCCCTCCGCGTGATTGTGAAGCAGAACAAAAATTGATTCCTAACAGTGAACTTCGTGTAATTAACAGCATTTGCGGTCATTTTGGATTATTCGGCGCAGATGGTCCAGCTTATTTTGAACAAATAGATAAACACCTTAAAGAACTTTTAGCGACTCCTGTATAAACGACTTTATTTATATTAAAGGTTCTCGCCATCTACCTGCTAGATGGCTTTTTTGTTTTATTTTATGTGTAAAATGAACTAGAAAGAGCCATATTAGTATCATACTAACTGGGAAAGGATGGTATTACATGAAGAAGGATGAACATCTGAAGAATCAGGTACTTTATATCACGAACCCCGCTTATGATGCTTTGCATTCGGAAAATCTGCTTGAGGATCATGATGAAGAAATTGATCGTGAACAGTTGTCCCTATTGAATAGAGAATTATAAAATAAAAAAGGAGGACAATTTAGACATTGTTCTCCTTTTGTCATTTAATCAATGGGTGTAATTTCTACATTTAGTACCCCAACACTTGGCGCTGCACCTAGTGCTTCAAACGCTTTACGGTGAAGATTGATTCGGTTTGCTGGGAATTTCTTCACTTCATCAACAACTGTTACGATGATATCTTGATTCGGAACAAACGAAACGTTTCGGATTCGTAAACGTTGGCCGCATTTAAAAGGGCTATTTTCCCCTACGGCTGCAGTCATGTTGTTATCATAGGACCAGCCAATTTCACACTTTGTTGGCGTACCTCCCCATGTCCAAGTGGCCTTACCTAAGATAGTATCAGGATTGCGGTTCCAATCCCAGCCATAGTAAGGTGATGGGTATTGTGGTACGTATTGGTTGTAATAATACTCATCATACATATTCCGTGGTTCTAAGTATCCATGACAATAAGGGCAGTAAAAACCAGACGTTTGTCTTATCATCTCACTTCTTCTCCTTCGAAACCAGTATTTTACTAATTACTTCGTCTACTTAAATGTATGTAAAACGACTAGTATTGGTTCCTATTAGAGTAATACTTAGGTTATACCGTTCGAAGTGTTTAATAAGTTCAGCTTAGTTTCCTTCTTCGTTGTTTTGTAGGCGAAATAAATCAAGCAAATCATTCTTATTGGTAACTAGGTCATCTAATGTATATCCATATAGCACGTTAATGAATGCCTGTAATGCTTCGTATAGAGCCCGTTTTAGTTTACAAGATGGTGAAATTGCGCAATAGCCTCCACCTTCTTTAAAACATTCAACGACGTTAAAGTCCTCTTCGGTATTAGAAACTACTTCTCCGATATTAATCTCCTTTGGATGCTTTGCTAGCTTAAAGCCCCCATTACGTCCTCTAATGGTTATGATATATTCCAGTTTTCCTAGATGATGAATGATCTTCATTAAATGATTTTTTGATATATTATAAGCTTCTGCAATTTCCTGTATTGTGGTCAATTCTTCGTCTTTTTTCATTGCCAGATACATTAATACACGTAATGAATAATCGGTATAATTTGTTAGTTTCATTATAAAAAACCCCTTATATTGGTGAGTTCACTATTAGTATAGCATGAAAGTCCTATTTCTACTGTAAATGTGACAACTTTTCAAAAGATGTATTCAAAGGGTATCTTTTATTATCACTGTCATTATATTATAAACATGTATTCAAAATATTGGTTTAGGAAAGGACGTTATATCATGCTTAGCCAAAAAACAATTGAAATCGTGAAAAGCACAGTTCCAGTACTAGAAAAATATGGTAAAGATATTACTTCTCATTTTTACAAGCGTATGTTCACTAATAACCCTGAATTATTAAATATTTTCAACCATGCAAATCAAAGACAAGGCCGTCAACAAACTGCATTAGCAAATGCAGTATACGCAGCAGCTGCAAACATTGATAATTTAGCGGCGATTATTCCGGCTGTAAAACAAATTGGTCAAAAACACCGTGCATTAGGAATACAACCAGAGCATTACCCAATCGTTGGTGAAAATCTTCTTGGTGCAATTAAAGAAGTATTAGGCGATGCAGCAACGGATGAGATAATCAAAGCATGGGCTGAAGCTTATGGTGTAATTGCAGACGCATTCATTGGTGTAGAAAAGGAAATGTATAATGAAGCTAAGGAACAACCTGGTGGCTGGGAAGGTTTTAGAAACTTTGTAGTAGATCGTAAGGTAAAAGAAAGCGAAGTGATTACCTCTTTCTACTTAAAGCCTGAAGATGGAAAAGAAATTGCATCTTACCAAGCTGGTCAATACTTAACTGTTAAAGTACAGCCTGAAGGTGATGAATATACTCATCTTCGCCATTATAGTCTTTCTGATGCACCTGGAAAAGATTATTATCGTATCTCTGTAAAACGTGAAGAGCATGGTGTTGTTTCAACTTACTTACATCAAGAAATTAAAGAGGGCGATGTGATTACTGTAAGTGCACCAGCTGGTGACTTTGTCCTTGAATTAAAAGAAACTCCTGCTATCTTAATTAGTGGTGGAGTTGGATTAACGCCAATGGTGAGCATGTTAAATACGATCGTAGAACAACAACCTGAACGTGAAGTCATGTTCATCCATGGAGCTCTTAACAGTGAGGTTCATGCATTAAAGGATGAGGTTGCAAGCGTTGCAGCAAAACATGATCATGTAAAGAATTTTGTTGCTTACTCTGCGCCTACTGAACAAGACCGTCAGGACATGAATTTTGATAAGGAAGGCTTTATTGATCTTGAGTGGTTAAAAGCAACTGTAGAGACGAAGGAAGCAGACTTCTATTTTTGCGGTCCTGTCCCATTCATGAAAATGATGTATCGTTCACTTAAAGAATGGGGAGTTGCATCTGAAAACATTCACTTCGAATTCTTCGGACCAGCAAGTGAATTAGAAGAACCAACTGAAGCAGTTACAGCGTAAAAACCAAAAATAAAAAAGTGCCAATCGTCTACTCTATGTAAGAATCGATTGGCACTCTTTTTATATTCTGAACATATTACGAAGTCTCATAACATTATAAAAAAATGCGGCATCCCTGCCCTCTTTTGTATATCGATTTCGCTGTTGACGTAAACACTCCATAAAAGATATGTCACATTCTCGTGACGGGCCATATCTTTGATAACAAAGGTCATGCCTCATACAACATGAATCAACACGATTTGTAGGCGGACCGGACCCACCACAGCCTGGACCACACCATCTATAGCCAGGCATACATAAACCAAATCTTCTTCTCCTACTCATGACACTCCCTCCTTTTTGTAATGAAATATACTAATAAAATATGTTGTGATTTCATGAAAGGAAGGGCCATTGACATGATTATCTATAAGACTATTAAAAAATAATTGAAATATCTGATAAAAGTTTGGTACTATTATTCTAATATATTGACCAAAGCGATAGGCCAATGGAATATTCATTTGCCTTTTTTTATTTGTACGACCTAATACAATCATTAAACGAAGGAGATCAAAATGAAGAGTAAATTTCATTATGCGTGGATGATTGTCTTTGTTACATTCCTCGCATTCTTAGCGGTTCAAGGTGGAAGGCTTGCGTTCGGGGCATTCGTAGAACCCTGGGAAAATGATTTACATATGGATCGGGCAACTACTTCACTTATTTCCACACTAAGTTTTGTCATTTATGGATTATCACAGCCTTTTATTGGTAGGTTGATAGACAGGTATGGTGCACGACTTATATTATCGATTAGTACCCTACTTGTAGGGGTTAGTTTCTTTTTTATCACTTTCGTTACACAGCCATGGCAATTATTTGTCCTCTACTCCCTTGTATCAATTGGAGTCGGTGGTGCATCAAATGTAGCAGGGACGGTTCTTATTACGAATTGGTTTAATAAAAAGCGAGGGCTTGCGCTAGGAATCATGGAAGCAGGTTTTGGTTTTGGACAAATGCTCCTTGTTCCTGGATCATTAATGTTAATTCAATGGTTTGATTGGAGAACAACCATTTTTATACTAGGGGCATTATTAGTCATAATCGTCTTCCCTATTGTTCTACTCTTTTTACGTAATCACCCGAATGAAAAAGCAATGGAGCCTTTAGGTGGAAAAATTATCGAGGAAGAGGAAACAAAGTCAGATTTCTCCAAGAAACCTGTTTCGCTCAGCATGCTTTTTAAAATGCGTCAATTTTGGTTTATAATGCTTCCATTTGCTGTTTGTGGGTTTACGACAACAGGATTAATGGATACACATTTAATACCTTTATCCCATCACCATGGCTTTTCACCAACTGTGACGGGTACAGCTGTAAGTATTTTAGCAGCTTGTAATATCGTTGGAATCCTTCTTTCAGGTGTTATCATTGATTACTGGAGTAGCCGTAAATTATTAGTGTTCATATATTTTACACGCGCACTATCAATTGGTATTCTAGTCTACTCACATAATACTGTGTTGCTATTAATATTTGCCGCCGTTTTTGGATTCGTTGATTTTGCTACAGTTGCACCAACTTCATTATTGGTAACCCAATATTTTAAAGAGTATTCAATTGGTTTTATTGTTGGATGTTTGTCTCTTAGTCATCAAATTGGGTCCGCACTTGGTGCTTATATTCCTGGCCTTTTATTTAGTCATTATGGGAATTACGACTTATCTTTATATCTTTCAATCTTTATTGTTCTCATTGCGGCGTTTATGAATCTCTGAACCGAATCGACTAAATGAATTGGAAAAAAGGGCAAGCTAACTTTTCGAGCTTTTGCCCTTTTTTATTATTCTACCTTATAAAAATAGAACCATTTTCATTTGTATTCTTATTTGGCCATAGTGTAAAATCTTTAAGCAGTGGTGATTTAGTCGAAAAGGGATACGAGGAGAAAATGATATGAAAAGTATTTTACGAAACTTTATTAATGGTATTTTGACAATTGTTCCGATTATTTTAGTTGTGTATGTTGTCTTTAAAGTATTTTTGTTTTTAGATGGGATTTTGGGGAACTTCCTGAAACCCTATTTTCGAGAAGATTATATTCCAGGAATTGGCCTTTTACTCACGTTTGTAGTCATCACAATCTTGGGGTGGTTATCAACAAGAGTATTTGCCGGGGCTATCTTTCGATTGGTTGACAGACTGTTAGAAAGGATTCCGTTAATCAAAACTCTTTACACTGTTATAAAGGACACATTTAACTCCTTTCTTGGAGAAAAGAAATCATTTTCAATAGTCGCACTTGTAACGATACCGGGTACGGATGTAAAAGCAATTGGTTTTATTACAACTGAAGATGTAGAAAGCTTTTATGATCCATTAAAGGATTATGTAGCTGTATATATACAACAAACATTCCAAATCGCGGGCTTCACCTTCCTAATACCGAAAGATGAGATCGAAATTATTGACGTCAAGCCCGAGGATGCAATGAAATTTGTAGTATCAGGTGGGATGACTTCTAAATAATGTAGCCCCTCTATTGAATAATGCAAAAGGAACGCACATGAGTGCGTTCCTTTTATTTTAAGGCTGTTATCGTAAACTTTGTTGCTTTTTGGTCCGATTATGCAAGGGATATATTATTGTCCATTCAGTGATTTCAGTGGATGGTACGAGATCCTCGAAAATGCTGGCATTTTCTTCGTGCGGTGTAGTTTCAAGGAAGCAATTCAACGTCCTGCGGGAATAGCGAGCCAGGCGAGACCCCGCAGTGAAGCGAGGAGGCTCGCGGATCGCCCGCGGAAAGCGAGTACCAGGAGCGGAAATCACCTTACATTTAAAAACAACAATCTGTTAGAAAAGAGCCTATTTTAATAATTCTTCATGTATTGTTCCCTTTCCCAAGGATGAACAGATACTCTAAATTGATCCCATTCTATTTCTTTTGCTTCAATAAAATGCTCAAGTAAGTGGATACCTAATGCATTTTTTATAACTTCATCTTGTTTTAGATGTTCCAGTGCTTCTGATAAGGTTGCTGGTAAATCTACAATCCCATTTTCAACCCTCTCCCCTTTTGACATTACATAAATATTTGAATCAACAGGTGCTGGTGGAGTTAACTTATTCTTAATCCCATCTAACCCTGCAGCAAGAAGTACAGCCATTGCCATATAGGGATTTGCGGATGGATCAACACTTCGAACTTCAACACGAGTACTTAAACCACGGGATGCGGGAATACGAATTAGCGGACTGCGATTTCTTGCCGACCAAGCAACATAACACGGTGCTTCATAACCAGGTACTAAGCGCTTGTAAGAATTTACTGTAGGATTCGTAACAGCTGTAAAGCTTGTTGCGTGCTTCATAATTCCTGCAATAAATTGTCTCGCTGTTTCACTTAGTTCCAATTCCCCCTTTTTATCATAAAAGGCATTTTCTCCATTGCGGAATAATGATAGATTACTATGCATTCCTGAACCGTTAACCCCAAACAAAGGTTTTGCCATAAAAGTTGCATGTAGACCGTGCTTACGAGCAATGGTTTTAACAACTAGTTTGAATGTTTGGATGTCATCACACGCTTTTAATGCATCCTGGTATTTAAAATCAATTTCGTGTTGGCCAGGTGCTACTTCATGATGTGATGCTTCAATTTCAAATCCCATTTCTTCTAGTTCAAGGACAATGTCTCGGCGGCAATTTTCTCCTAAATCAGTAGGTGCTAAGTCAAAATAGCCACCTTGATCATTTAATTCGAGAGTTGGATCGCCGTGTTCATCCAATTTAAATAAGAAAAACTCAGGTTCAGGACCCACATTGAACTCTGTGAAGCCCAGTTCCCTCATTTCATGTAACATTCTTTTTAAGTTACTACGAGGATCCCCTTCAAATGGAGTTCCATCTGGATGGTAAATGTCACAAATGAAGCGGGCTACTTTTCCTTTTTCTGCTGTCCATGGGAATATAACAAATGTATTCAAGTCTGGGTATAAATACATATCAGACTCTTCGATTCGAACAAAGCCTTCGATAGAAGAACCATCAAACATCATTTTATTATCCAATGCTTTTTCAAGCTGACTAACAGGTATTTCAACATTCTTAATTTGACCAAATAAATCAGTAAATTGTAATCGAATAAACCGAACATTTTCCTCTTTCACGATTTGAATAATTTGTTCTCTTGAATATGAATGTATGGGTGACATTCCAATTCCTCCTTTGAAATCTGTTTTGATAGAAAGATAGAATAGTATAATAATCACTTTAGCCATTGGAAAAGTGTTATTTTATTAATGTTTCATTCGGCTTTTCTTGTTGTTGTAATGCTTTTTTGTATTCTTTGGGAATGATTTTTATCCAATTTTCTAGATGATCGTCCCAATGGTTCAGAATAATGGATGCTTTTGTACTTCCTGTGAATGTATAGTGGTTTTCAAGTAGTTGTCGAATCTGGTGCTCATCCTCTTCTCCAATAGTATCTAAATCCACTTGTGTAACATTGCACTGCTTTCGGAAATGAACAAAATCGTCTGCGTAAACATAAGCCATACCACCCGACATTCCGGCTGCAAAGTTTTTCCCAATCGAGCCAAGAACTGCAACCACTCCACCAGTCATATACTCGAGTCCATGATCGCCAATTCCTTCTACAACAGCTCTCATGCCACTATTTCTAACAGCGAAACGTTCCCCTGCTAGACCGCGAATGTAGGCTTCACCTGAAGTGGCTCCGTAGAAGGCAGTATTTCCAATTATCGTATTTTCCTCAGGAATAAATATTGAGTTTTCATATGGGGTAACTACGATTTTTCCTCCAGACAATCCCTTTCCAACATAATCATTCGCATCACCTTCAAGAGTTAATGTCATTCCTTTAGGTATAAATGCACCGAAGCTTTGACCTGCAGATCCTGTGAACGTGAGTCGAATAGTATCTTCAGGAAGACCTTTTCGCCCATACTGCTTGGAGATTTCACTGCCAACTATCGTTCCAACTGCTCGGTTTGTATTTTGGATTGGAAATTGCGCTTCCACTTGTTGCTGCATGTCAAGTGCAGGTTTACATACTTTTAGTAATTCCTTATAATCAAGAGAATGTTCAAGTCCATGGTCCTGTTTCTTCTTGTTGTATTGCGGTCCATTACCTGAAAATGGTTGAAACAGTACTTTAGATAAATCAAGATATTTCGCTTTCCAATGTGAAGTTGCATGATCACTTGGTACAAGTAAGTCAGTACGACCCACCATCTCGTTAATGGTTCTAAAACCTAATTGAGCCATAATCTCACGTACATCTTGAGCGATAAATCTCATGAACGCTTCAACATGTTCCGGTTTACCAAGGAATTTCTTCCTAAGCTCTGGATCATGTGTTGCTATTCCGACTGGACAGGTGTCTAAGTGACACTGTCGAACAAGTACGCAACCAAGGACAACCAAAGCAGACGTTGCAAATCCGTATTCTTCTGCCCCTAATAAAGTAGCCATTACGATGTCGCGTCCTGTCATCATTTTTCCATCGGCTTCAAGTATCACTCGATCACGAAGTCCATTTAAAACAAGTGTTTGGTGAGTTTCCGCAAGTCCAATCTCCCAAGGCATTCCTGCATGTTTAATACTTGATCGAGGAGCTGCACCGGTTCCTCCATCTGCACCACTGATTAAAATGACATCTGCTAAACCTTTTGCAACACCGGCTGCAATCGTCCCTACCCCTGCTTTCGAAACAAGTTTCACACTAATTCTTACTGATGGATTTGCATTTTTTAAATCGTGAATCAGTTGTGCAAGATCCTCAATTGAGTAAATGTCGTGGTGTGGTGGTGGTGAGATTAGTCCAACTCCCGGAGTTGAACCACGTACTTCTGCAATCCAAGGGTATACCTTATTCCCTGGTAGTTGTCCGCCTTCACCCGGTTTTGCACCTTGTGCCATTTTAATCTGAATTTCATCTGCATTTACTAAATAATGACTGGAAACTCCAAATCTTCCTGAAGCTACTTGTTTGATTGCACTACGTCTGGAATCACCGTTGGAATCAGGGGTAAAACGGTCATGATGTTCGCCGCCTTCACCACTATTACTTTTACCTCCAAGTCGATTCATTGCAATTGCTAATGTTTCGTGTGCTTCCTGACTTAATGAACCATAAGACATCGCACCGGTTTTAAATCGGCGAACAATTGATTCCACAGGCTCTACTTCATCAATTGGAATTGGTGTTGTTTCTTTAAACTTAAACAAGTCACGAATGAAAATAAGTTGCTCTTGGTTTGCTTTTTCTACATATTTTTTATAAAGCTCATAATCATTTTTCCGGCAAGCTGTTTTTAATGCATGTGTGGTTGCTGGGTTGAAAGCATGGAGCTCTCCATCTTTCTGATACTATGTCAAGAAAATAGACACAGATTTTTCTACCGCGCTTTCGCTTGGTAGCCTTCATAAAAAAGTTTAAA
>NZ_JBPFDQ010000102.1:0-18459 GCF_059415045.1 Ferdinandcohnia sp. SAFN-114
GTCACAATACTTATCTCAAGTATTGCCATTTTGGAGGTGTTTTATATTGTCTCACTATTTTAGGTTAGTCCACATATCATATTTCAGTTGATAACTTTTTATCGAGTCCCAAATATGATGAATTGATCCAACGTCTAAAAACAGAGGATGTTGTTGTTGAGGCCCCTAGTGATGAGAAGGTAGAAGATCAGTCACCATCAGGCAATCAAGATGTTTTAAGGAAAGAAAATATTTTCGTAAATCAACAATTTTCTTCTAAAGAAGAAGCCATTCGATTTGCAGGAAGGGTTTTAGCAGATGGTGGTTATGTAGATGAATCCTATATTGAAGCGATGATTGAAAGAGATAAAATAACAACTACCTATATGGGGAACGATGTAGCGATACCTCATGGTACAGATGAAGCAAAGAAGAGTGTTCGAAAATCAGGTGTTACCATCATTCAAGTTCCAGAGGGAATTGATTATGATGGACAAAAAGTTCGTTTAATCTTTGGAATTGCTGGAAAGGATGGCGGACACTTAGAAATACTGTCTGCAATTGCTATTACCTGTTCTGAGATGGAAAACGTTGAAAAAATGGCAACTGCAAAAACAGCGGATGAAATCCTAGATATTATAGGAGCTTCATTTGAAAATTAAGTTAAGCAAGAAAGATGCAACATGCATCTTTCTTCTTCCATTTTATGAAGAATCTCAATCATTTATCGAATAATTTTGATTGAAAAGAGTTGATGGACATGATGATGACAGCAAGAGAGAAGGCAATAGTTGACCTAATGGTAAAAAAAAGTGGAAATCATACGATCTCTTCCATTGCTGATTTTTTGCATGTCAGCACCAGAACCATTCAAAGAGATATTAAAAGCATAGAAAAGATTCTAAAGAAATTTGATTTATCGGTAGAAAATGATAACGGGTTATCGATAGTTGGAACCAATGAAAACTTTTATCGACTGATTCAAGAATTGAATAAGATTAAACCAATCGATTTTACAATAGAAGAAAGAAGATTACTTGCTTATATTAAACTATTAGATGCAGATGGCCCCATAAAACTAGCTCCATTAGCAAATGAGCTAGGCATTTCAATAACAACCTTGGGCACAGATATCGATGATTTGATGGAGTGGTTGAAAAACTACGATATTATCCTTAATCGTAAAAAAGGCGTAGGAATTGAAATCGACGGATTAGAAGAAGACAAAAGAAATGCCTTCGTTAGTTATTTACTCATTCATTTTAATAAAGAACTGATTGAAAGCATATTTTTACTTTCCAATGATAGGCTACAAAATGACAAAATCTTATTTTTTCTTAAAAAGGATTACTTAAAGACAACAGATAAAATTGTATATTCATACATAAATCAATCAGAAATAAAATTAGCGGATAGTGATTATATTGCGTTCATCATCTATATCTGTATTTCCTTGCAAAGAATTGAAAAGGGACATACTCTTTCTGAACGAAAACAAGATGTTGATCGAATAAAGAATTCTGAAGAATATTCACTTCTGATTAAGATATGTGGTGAATTATCAAATTTATTATCTATCGAGTTAAACGATCATGAAATTTCTAATTTTGTAACTGTTTTTAGAGGTTCAAAAATAGTAACAACTGAGAATACATACTATGATCAAATCCTCATTAGTCGCTCAGTTAAGAAATTGATTTATGATGTTTCTGAGCAATTGAATGTTGACTTATCTGCAGACTTTTCTTTGTTTCAAGGGCTTATGGCTCATATGGAACCAACAATTTATCGAATGACTAAAGGGTTAACTCATTTTAATCCTTTAACAGAAGAAATTAAGCAAAAGTATCCTCTTTTGTTTATGGCTGTACACACAAGTGTTAATAAGATTTTCACCCAGATTCCATTTTATGATGATGAAATTGCTTATATTGTCTTGCATTTCGGATCAGCTTTGGAATTAAAAAAAGAGGAAGTTCAGATCCATGCTTTAATCATATGTCCTACGGGAATTGGTACTTCAAAGATGCTGGCTAGTCGTATTAAAAAAGAGGTACCAGAGATTACTTCAACCGATATTATTTCATTAAAAGAAATGCATACTATGGATTGGAGTCAATATCAAATCATTGTCTCGACTGTCTTACTACCGCTACAAGAAAAATTTGACTATGTTTATGTAAATCCACTACTTTATGAAAAAGACATTGAGTCAATTCAAGCATATTTACGCACTCATGTTCAAAACATTACTAAACATTCTAGTTATCCAACGAAACAAAATGAGCAACAGAAGATAATTAAAAGTCCGACATCTCTTACTGCTTTAATGGATGAAGTAGATATTTGTCAAGATAGTATTCGTGCTATCTTTCGCAATTTTTCCATAAACAAGATGAAAAATGAGTCCTCCTATGATCTTCTTATCCAGAAGATGCTAGGATACGAAAAGCAAAGAGGAAGAATAACGAATAGTAAGGATGTCTTTCGTCAGCTTAAGCTACGTGAAGCAAAAGGAGGATTGGGGATTCCTCAAACAAGTATGGCTCTTTTTCACTGCCGACATGACAGTGTAAAAGAACTCATTTTTCAAATCGCACATTTGGATTCCCCATACAAGTTAGTAGGCATGGATGGTAAGGAAATGGAAGTATATACTATTCTTTTGCTTCTTGCTCCACAAACATTAAATGATGGTGAATTAGAAATTATAAGCATGGTAAGTACGACTATAGTTGAAAATAAAGAAAATATAATGATCTTTTCTTCTGCAAATGAAAAGATGATACGTATAAAGTTAGAAGAAACATTTTTAAACTTCTTACAGCTTAAATTTGGAAGGGAATGAATTTTTGTGAAAAAAGTAGTACATTTTGGCGCTGGAAATATCGGTAGAGGTTTTATTGGGGCATTGTTTTCACAAGCAGGTTATCACGTAACGTTTGTTGACATAGCAGATGTGATTATCAACCAATTAAATAAAGATGGAAAATACAAAGTCATAACAGCAGAAGATGTTCCTCAAGTGACAGAAATTAACCATGTTTCGGGATTAAACAATATGAAACAAGAAGAAGAGGTAATCAAGGCAATAGGAGAAGCAACCTATATCACAACTGCAATTGGTCCAAATATTTTACCTCATATTGCTCCCTTAATTGCAAAGGGCTTGAAAACTCGGATTGAAAATACAGACGAAAAAGTCTATGTAATTGCTTGCGAAAATCAAATCTCAGCAACAGAGCTATTAAAAGGTTATATCCAAAAAGGATTTAGCCAGGATGAAATCGCAAAAATGACAGATAAAGTATATTATTTTAATTCAGCAGTAGATCGGATTGTACCAATACAAGATAATAAGAATTCTCTAGATGTTTTAGTAGAGCCCTATTTTGAATGGATTGTTGAAACAACCTTGGATATTCCAAAGGTTGAAGGAATGACCAAAGTTACAGATCTAGCACCTTTTATTGAAAGAAAATTATTTACTGTAAATACTGGACATGCCGTAACTGCTTATTTTGGTTACTTGGCAGATAAAGAAACCATTGATCAAACACTGAATGACCCAACTATCTATGAGAAAGTTAAATCAACCATTGAAGAAACAGGATCATACTTAATAGAACGTTATCAATTACATGAAGCAGAGCATCAAAAGTATATTGAGAAAATATTAGGACGTTTCCAGAATAAACATTTACATGATGATGTGACGCGCGTTGGTCGCTCTCCTCTCCGTAAGCTAGGACCAAATGACAGGTTAATAAAACCGATGGTAGAAGCCCAAAAGCTTGGATTGTCTTACCGAAACCTTGCTAGTGCAGCGGCAGCCTGTCTGTTATTTGACGTTAAGGATGATCCTGAGTCAGTTGAATTACAAAAAATGATTCAAGACCAAGGTGTCACATTTGTATTAAAAGACATATGCAAGTTAGACGAGACAAATGAGATCGCACAAGTAATCATTGAGAAATACGAAGAATTTAAAGTACAATATAGTAAATAATAAGATAAGACTCATCCGATAGGATTGAGTCTTTTTTTAAAAGCAATAAGAGAATCCAAAAAATATACCACTTATCTATTTAAACACTCAAAACTACATAACATTGAAATGGTGCTGATTAGTTATTAATAATTAAACCTGCATGCCATTACTTCCGGGACTTAATAGAAACTGATTAAAACAAGAACGAAAAAGGCGCCGAATTCAGTGCCTTTTATTTCTAAACTGTATATAAGAAGGTCGCTTCCACCCTAGCAGTAATTGTCAATTCCCCAGCCTGTATCGGTGTAGCAGCCTCACTTTTGGCAAACATTGCAGTTTGATACGGAATAGGTGGGCTTTGCTGTGAAAGTTCCTTAATTTGAAGGGGAACCTCTTGAAGTGCAACTCCTAGTTTTTTGGCGATTGTCCTTGCCGTATCTTGTGCATCTTGAACGGCATTCTGAAGTGCCCGTTCATAATAAATGCGTGGATTGCGTACTGTGAAATTAATATTCGTCACCGTATTGGCTCCGTTCTGAACGGCTGTATCCACAACGGTACCCACAGTTTGGATGTCCACATCGGATATTTGTAACATATGAGTGACTCGGTAGCCCCTTAAGGTCTGTTTAGAGTTTTCATAGTCATATATGATGTCGATTCGAAAATCTACTGTTTTAATATGTTCATTTGGTATCCCTAGTGCTAATATAGAATCTATGATCTTTTTTGTTAGTTGGTTATTTTCATTTTGTGCTTCAGTAACTGTGTTACTTTCTGTGATGACACCCAATGTGATGGTGGCGATATTCGGCGCAGTTGTAACAATTCCCTCACCATTCACTTTCATTCTATGTGTATTCGTACTATTGTTCCTTTTAGGTTGTGAACGCATCATCCACGGTTCATAATAATACATAGAAGAGCTCCTTCCCAAAATGATCTTTTTGGTATTGTATTACTTCGAGAACCTTTCTGTGTGCATTCAAAAAAATAAAGCCCACGAATTCGTGATTAGCCTGCCATTCTTTTTCTATACAATGGTCCAAAAATGACATGTAAACAAATATCCCCTGTAAAGTGAGCAATCATCGCGATTTCAATTCCAAACTTCCAATATAAATACCCAAACAAAATTCCAGGTATGGCATTAAGTAAAACTGTACGGATGATCACGATTTTTGATTTGCCGAAAACTCCAAAAGCAGCTGGTAAATGTCCTACGCCAAATAAAACGGCAGCAAAGATGATTCCAATCCAATATGAAAGATCTCCAAGCCCTAAGAAGCTTGATGCATAAACCGCTGCGGTCATCAAGAATAAGCGGGTTAAAACCTCCTCTGAGATTCCACCATAGAAAGAAGCCAAAAACGATTGAAATCTTGAAGGTTCATCCATTTGAACATTAGGTATCTTTTTCATGAAAAGAATATCCAAACCGATGATAATAATGGATGCAACAAATCCAATCACAATACTCAGTAGAATGGCCCCTGAAATGGAGTATGGAATAGCGCTCCCAACTAACCAGGAATCAATTAGCCACCAATGTAAGTCAACTTTCGGAGCGAGCCATGTTCCAATAAATGCGGATACTCCTAATAATACAACGCTTTGAATGATACTCATAAAAACAAGTACGGGAGTAGGAGGAATTTTTTTAGTGGGATTCTTTTTTGCATCCTCCTCAATTTTTCCTTTTAACATATTAAACTGATAGGGCATAACCACGATTGCCCCAATTGATGCAGCTATCCAAAATATAAAAAACTCTGTCATAATGAGCCCCCTCATTCGTTATCGTTATCATTTATTTTCCGTAGATAATACGAATGAAGTGATGAGAAAGTTCATTATTATTTTTTTAACTCAACAAAAAAAGGTACCCTTTCAGGCACCTTAATCATACTTGATCTTCTTTAACATTATTCATAATGGATACAATATTCTTTACCCAATGATTATTTAGGCCAGTGGCGTCATTCGCTGCTTGATTTGGAGCATAGATTGTTTGGATTTCACCAATTGTTTCATTTCCATTCTCTACATAGTATTTCTTTAAATAGATTGCTTTAAAATGGATACTATCTTCAATAGAAAGAAACTTTTGCCATTCTGTTCCACCTTCGACTAGTTCCTAGCAACCAGGGTTTGGATAATCTTCACCAAAAACATCAGCGTAAATATCGGGCATACATGTTATGCCTCCAATATTATTCCAAGGTGAGGTTGAAATATCAGAATTGCCCCAACCGGTTTCCTGAGCAGCTAATGCTGCTAAAAATACAGGATCAATTTCGTGCTCTTCACCGGACTTTACAAAGTTTGGTCCTAAACCCTTTAAATTTCCCTTTAAATGCTTGTCCAATTCTAAACCAGTAATGGTATTTTCCTGTTCTATATTATAATTTTTTGAAGCCATTTGCACAGGCTTGCTTTCGCCTTGCGGTTTTTGATTATTTATTTTTTCTTTCTTTAATTCTTGTACTGGATTGATTGCTGGTGTGTCTTTCTTTTCAAGTGTTTCAGCATTTGAATGCTGCATGGTAGCGAAAATACTTGTACCTATAATGATTACAACACCAATTATATAAATAAGAGCTGGTTTTTTGAGTATAAGGTTTGAAATTTTCAAAGTATCCTACCTCCTTCATAAGACCTTTTTCCCACTTATGGAACTATCCTAACATAGTAAAATGACAGTTATGTTACAAAGAGGTTATAACAATCTTATAAAAAGATGACAGATGGTATAGGTTGTTTGCAAATATAGTACTAGTCTAGTATAATCAGAAATTGTATGTTCGTTGTCAAAAACGTAAACATTTCCCATTTTTATCAATAAAATGGAAGTAAATTGCTTTTAAGGCAAAAAATATACAATGAAAGGTGTTAGTCATGTATTTTCAAAGTTTGCTAATGAAAGAGGATCTGAACAAGAGCCCGTCAGAGGTCAAACAGGATTTAGAGGATTTACAGTTTCAGCTTTTTCGTATGCAAGATAACATTAAAGAAATCTCCAAAAAGCATCAAATCATCGGTATTGACCAAACAAAGGATGAGAAATGGGTAATTGTATCTGCCTTTGATGATGGAAATCGTTGCCAAATCATGGTGAATGATTGTGACACAGCCTATAGAGGTAACTGGGATTTCTCACTTCAGGCACAATACAAAGATGAAGATCATGCAATTCATATCGGTGATATCAAAGGACCTGCGAACCAGGGCTATGGTTCAATTTGCATGAATCATTTAAAGGAGATTGCGCGAGAACAAAACATCCCTGTTATTACAGGTGATATCGCAAAAAGAGACTGGGACCATGTTGATCGTCTGATCTATTTTTATGAAAAACACGATTTCGAAGTTGAAATCGATCCTACAACAAAATCGGGTGAAATTATTTGGAAAGATTAATTAAAAAGAAAGAGGCCTGCTTACCAGCTATCTTACGGTAAAGCAGGTCTTTTTATTATGGAATTATTAAATGTCCCAAACGATTGATGACTTTGATGCGATAAAAGGGTGATTATGTGCCATATGAAGCATATAGAGTGAGACCATATGAACTATTAGCAAGATTTGAAGGTGGTTAGTTACTTTTTAACTTTCATAAAAGATGGTACCATAATAATAAAATCTGGTTTAGTCATAGGAGCTCACGTCATGAAAATAATAAACAAAGGTCTAATACTTGGAATTGCAGCAATCATTCAGGGCTTTGCAATGGCAACCTTTTTATTCCCGCATTATATTCCAACTGGAGGAGCTGCGAGTGTCTCAGTACTGGTCAATTTTTTAGCGGGTACTCCTTTTGATATTACGCTTTGGGTACTAAATGCGGGTCTCTTATTTGCAGCGATTAAATGGCTTGGTAAAGATGCTGCGCTTTGGACGCTGTACTGTGTCACAGTTACAGCATTCACCATCCGTCTGATCACTCCATTGATAACAAATCCAATATCAAATGTAATCGTAGATTTAATTGTAGGTTCTATCATCTTTGGTGTTGGAATTGGGATATTATTTCGAATGGGTGCATCATCAGGTGGAATGGATATTTTGGCTTTAATCATTTCAAAACTTAAAGGGTTTTCACCAGGAAAAACACTGTTTGCCATTAATGGTACAATTTTGCTTACCACAGGAATCATCGTCGATTGGAAAATCATTATTTTTGCGCTCGTTAGTCAATTTATAAGCACACGGATTATCGATCTTTTATATAAGGTCCAATTACCAAAAACGCAAATTCAAAAACATGATACAAGTACGTTTTAACTAAAAAAAGGCGGGAACCCTCAATGTGGTTCTCGCCTTCTGTGGATTGCACTATTCTTTTTAATTCATAGCAACCCAGACACTCTTAACTTCTGTGTAGTTATTTAGGGCATAGGATCCCATTTCACGGCCGATACCAGATTGCTTGTAGCCACCAAATGGAGAAGCTGCATCGAATGCATTGTAGCAGTTCACCCATACTGTACCAGCTCGTAGGTTGTTTGCGATATAATGTGCTTTTCCAACATCTCGTGTCCATACACCTGCCGCAAGACCATACTCAGAATTATTTGCACGTGCAATTAATTCATCAAGGTCTTCATATGGCATTGCCGAAATAACAGGACCAAAGATTTCTTCTTTCGCAATTGTCATTTCATCTTTTACATTCGCAAAAATAGTTGGCGATACGAAATAGCCTTCTTCAAATGGTTTTTGACCACCTACTACTAGTTCTGCACCTTCGTTAATTCCTTTTTCAATATATCCTAAAACACGATTTTGTTGTTCAATTGAAACAAGCGGTCCAATTTCTGTATCAGAATGTAAACCTGCCCCTTGTTTAATCTTTTCAGCATGGCTTGCCATGTCTGCCACAACATTATCAAATTGTTTCTTTTGAATGAAAACACGTGACCCGGCACAACATACCTGACCTTGGTTAAACATAACCCCATTTAATGCACCAGGGATTGCCTTTGAAAGATCAGCATCAGGTAAAATAATATTTGGAGATTTTCCTCCTAATTCTAATGTTACACGTTTTAATGTTTTGGAGGCTCTTTCCATAATGCTTTTTCCTACTTCTGTTGAACCAGTAAATGCAATCTTATCAACCAATGGATGATCAACTAGAGGTTGACCAGCTGTTTCACCAAAGCCAGGAACGATATTTACTACCCCAGCTGGGAATCCTGCTTCTTCCATTAGCTCTGCTAAATAAAGAGCAGAAAGAGGAGTTTGTTCAGCTGGCTTTAATACAATCGTACAACCAGTTGCAAGGGCTGCACCAAGCTTCCACATTGCCATTAATAGAGGGAAGTTCCATGGAATGATTTGTCCCACAACACCAACTGCCTCATGACGAGTATAGTTTAAGAATGGTCCATTTACAGGAATAGTTTGCCCTACAATTTTCGTAGACCATCCAGCATAATAACGCATATGTTCGATTGCTAGAGGAATATCTGCATTTGATGTTTCACGAATCGGTTTTCCATTATCCAATGTCTCCAACTGTGCTAGCTCATCTTTATGTAGCTCCATCAAATCTGCCAGTTTATACATGATACGGCTTCTTTCGGCTGCGGACATTTTTTGCCAAGGGCCTTCATCAAAAGCTTTTCGGGCAGCTTTTACCGCACGGTCAATATCTTCTGGTCCAGCTTCACTGACAGTTGCTAAAACTTCCCCGGTAGCTGGATTATAGGATTCGAACGTTTTACCAGAAGCACTATCAACAAATTCTCCATTGATGTAAAGCTTCTTAGTCCCTCTTAAAAATGACTCAACCTTTTCTCGTAATGCAAAAATTAATTGGCTCATTCTCTTCCTCCTTTTTAATATGAAACTAGCAATACAGGTGCTAAAAACACCTTCAATACTAATGTTAACATTTTAAAACTAGTAATCAACCAACTTTTGGTAAAAAATTCCGACAATTCATGACGGGTTTTTTCGACACAAGGGATGATTGATTAATCAATTATTCTACTATTAAATGTATAAATGAAGAATTGTTACTGTGCATGGAGCATCATGAAATACGATGGAAGTTTTAATGTAGAAGCAAATGCGGTTAACAAAATTGTTGAAATAATTTCGAATTTGCAAAAGTTATTCCATGTGTTATTTGAATTCTTTATTTAAATCATATACTATAAAATTTAAAAAATGGTAGTACAAAAGTAGGGATTGAACATGAATGAACGAAAACAATATGTCTTAGAAAAGGCTCATCAACTCTTTATGGAAAAAGGTTTCCAAGCCACATCAATCCAAGATATTCTAGATTCTAGCGGGATTTCAAAGGGGACCTTTTATAACTATTTTTCTTCAAAAAGCGAACTGTTCATGGCCGTTTTTAACTCAATACAAATCAAAAACGAAGAAGAACGGAATAAATTATTAATAGGCGAAAACCTTGCGAATATTGATATCTTTAGTAAACAACTAGGTCTCTTTTTCCGTCTAAATAAGCAAAACAAACTTTATGCACTAATTGAAGAGGCGCTCGTATCGAATGATCCAGACCTAAAGCAGTTTGTAAAACAATTTCAATTATTGCAACTAAGATGGCTTTATTTTCGTTTTATTGACTTATTTGGTGAAGAGAAACGTGAGTATTTATTGGATTGTGCCATTCTTTTTTCCGGAATGCTACAACAATCATTTCAGTATCACTTTTTTACATACGGTCCGAAAGTTGATCATGAAGCCATCATTCAATATTGTGTTGATCGCTTAATAACTTTAGTCGATGATGTCGATAAGACAAATAGTAAGCTATTGAATCCTGAGTTACTAGAAACATGGTTGCCTCAAAAGAATGCAGGGGGAAAGAATGTTCAAAATCAATTTTTCGAAGTATCAAATGATTTGAAAAAGGCAATTATGAAGATTCATCAAAATGAACCTGAAAAGGAAAAATTTCATCAATTAGTGGACTTCATTCAAGAAGAAGCTATGAATAACAAACTTCCACGTCTTTTTCTCATCGAGAGCTCACTACTATCACTAGTGATGAGCAAGGAGCTTCAACGAACCGAGGAGCTTGCTCAGTTTGCTCACTTTGTGAGAGAGCATATCTTAAACCAAGAACAGACCCAATCCTAACTGAACGGGTCTGTTCTGCTTTTATCGAAAAAGAAAAGTCACTCAATGTGGAATAAAAGAGTGACTTTAATGATGGAGTTGATGGGAATCGAACCCACGACCCTTTGCCTGCCAGGCAAATGCTCTCCCCCTGAGCTACAACCCCGTATGAATTTAGCAAAATTATATCATGTGGCTTTTTAATAGACAATATTTTATTCGTTTTTTTTGCATGAGGTTGTCCAAAATTTCATATAATCTATTAAAAAAGCTGTAAACGAATCATATTATTTTGATATAAATAACCAGAAATAAATGGTAAAATTGATTAAACCTAAAATGGTGGTGGACTTGTGAGTTATTTATATGTATTAGCTTCTTATTTTATAGGAACGATTATGACCGGATATGTCGTCATGAAGATTATGAAGGGCGAGGATATTCGCAAGCTCGGAAGTGGGAACGTAGGGGCTCGGAATGCTGGTAGATTGCTAGGAAAGAAGGGATTTTTGCTAACAGCCATTGGTGACGTTTTAAAAGGGATGGCTGTAGTTTTAGGTGCAAAATACTTGAATTTTTCATTTGAAATTCAAATTCTCGCTTTAATCGCAGTCGTTATCGGACATATTTGGCCAATTACCCTCAAATTTAAAGGCGGAAAAGGAATAGCAACCGCGGCAGGTGGATTAGTTGTATTGGCTTATCAACCATTTTTAGTATTTGGTGGGATCTTCCTTCTTTTATTATTGATAGTAAGAAGCTTTACAATTGCTGGAATGTCTGCCTTTCTAACTGTACCAGTCATCTATTGGTTCATGGATTATTCCATCCGTGAATGTATCCTTATTTTTATTGTAATCGCCCTATTATTAGTGGCACATCGTGACAACCTAAAGGAAAAATTATTGAATAAAAACAAATAAGCGGAGTGATTCCAACGTGACATTTGTATATAAAATAGCACGGACAAAACAAGAATTTAATCAAATCCATCGTTTAAACTACAAAACATTTGTTGAAGAAATTCCACAGCATGAAAAAAATGAAGAAAAAATGCTAATTGATAAATTCCATGATGAAAATACGTATTTAATTTGCGTAAAGGATTCTAAATTAGTGGGTATGATTGCTGTAAGGGCAAACAGACCGTTTTCACTTGATCATAAGCTCTCAAATCTTGATGAACAACTGCCAGTTAAACCAAATAGTCCTTGTGAAATTCGTTTGCTAGCTGTTGAGGAAGAATATCGTAATAATGGGAGGATTTTCTTCGGTCTTGCCCAGCTTATGTCTAATTATTGCTTGAAAGAAGGCTATGATGTCGCCTTAATCTCTGGAACAACAAGACAAGAAAAATTATATCGTCAATTGGGATTCAAACCATTCGCATCTCTAACTGGGACGTCAACTGCATCGTTTTGGCCAATGTATTTAACAAAACAAACCTTCGATGAATCTTTGGCTGGGAGAATATTAAAAGAACCTGTTAGCTTTTTGCCTGGCCCAACTAAAATAAGCGGGAATGTAAAAGTGGCTTTTGCAGAGGAGCCAATTTCCCACCGTTCGAACGAATTTTTGTTTCAAATGAAGTCTGTAAGAGAGAAATTATGTAAAATGACAAACTCAAAGCATGCCGAAATTTTAGTTGGATCTGGTACTTTAGCAAATGATGTTATTGCTGCTCAGCTATCTGTATTAGGGGGTAAAGGCCTAATAATTAGCAATGGAGAGTTTGGTTCAAGATTAATTGATCATGCAAATCGAGCTGGTTTAACTTTTACAAGATTAGAAAAAACATGGGGAACCCCTCTTACAGAGGCTGATATTCAGAGTGAACTTGAAAAAGGTGAGTATACATGGCTTTGGAGTGTCCATAGCGAAACCTCTACAGGTATGCTTATAAACTATGAAAATTTAAAAGAAATCTGCATGATGAACAATATCAAGCTATGTTTGGATTGTATTAGTACAATTGGAGCAGTTAAACTTGATTTCAAGGATATATATTTAGCATCAGGTGTGAGCGGGAAAGCAATTGGTGGCTACACTGGACTCTCATTTGTCTTCCATAATCATGAAATCGAGCCAAATCAGACAATTCCAAGATATTTAGATCTCGGAATGTATGCCATTAATCAAAGTATTCCATATTCCCATTCCTCGAACTTGCTAGAGGCATTAAATCAAGCTCTTAATAAATATGAAAAAGATGAATTTTATTCTGAAATAAAAACAAGATACAAGTTGATTCGTGAATATCTTGAAGGTCTTGGTTTACAAATTTTAACACCACAAGAATCTTCGTCACCTGCAATCATGACGGTATTACTACCAAAGCATATTTCTTCAAAGGACTTTGGAGATGATATGGCACTTCAGGGGTATTACCTTCACTATGAAAGCAGCTATTTACAAGAAAAGAGATGGATTCAAATCTCCTGCATAAGCAGTCACGATGAAAAGAAAATAGTAAGAATGCTACGCGTGTTTGAGTTATTATTAAATCAATATACAAAATTAGGAGAACCTTCGGTATAGAGGGTTTTCTTTTTTTCTAGATTTAGGCGCTATTGGCTCTCTGGTATAAGCCAATTACTTCGAAAGGCAGAAGGGTGCCTTCAGCATTTCTTTTATGTAACATTTCTTTCCAAGTTTCGTCTAAGTGGAAAAGGGGTGAAATGGATGAAGAAAAGATGGTTCATTTATCTTGCTTCAGTTATTATAATCACGGCCATGACTTTATTTTTTACGGCTTCAAAACCAGCCATCGTCAGCCAAGTGGATACTGAAATCCAACCCGTTACAAAAGAAAAACTCCAAGAGATATTTCGGGAAGCACTAAAGGAAGAAAAACGGAATAGAAGGTTTAGTATTTTCGGAAGGGACACCGCTAGGGAAGATATGTCTGTAACGAATGAATCTTCTGCAGTTGATCAAGCCACTGAAGGGGGAAATGATCATTCAGAAACGAATACACAGGTTCAGGGTGTTGATGAAGCAGACATTGTAAAAACAGATGGAAAACATATATTTCAAATCATTGATGGAAAGCTCAATATCATTAAAGCAGCACCTGCAAAGGAAATGTCTTTAATAAAATCCATACCATTCACACACTCATTTTCACCAAGCCAATTATTTTTGTATGAAGACCAGCTCGTGGTAATTGGGTATACATTCCGTGATAGTACACCTAAAGTAAATCCAAATCAGCGAAAGATGATATACCCTCCTAGACATTTTGAAGCTACAACAGCCATTATTTATGACATAAATGATCCAAGTAATCCCGAGGAAATACGTAGGGTAGAAGTGGAAGGCAATCATGTAACGTCACGGAGAGTAGACAGCTACGTATATTTAGTATCTAATCATTATCCAAATTATTGGATAATGGAAGACATGAGGGCCGATGAGGTTGAATTAAGGCCACGTTTTTCTGATACTGCACTAAAAGATGAAAGCACGCTGATCCCATATGAAAGCATTAAATATATACCAGGGTCAAAAGAAACTAATTTCACTTTAATTGCGGCATTCGATTTGAATGAGCCTAAAAAAGAAGCCACGATTACTTCATATATAGGTAGTGGAAATCAAATGTACATGTCAAAGGAGAACATTTATATTGCGGTTTCAAACTACTATGCCGTACCTTTTATGGAGGGTGGGGCTGATAACTCTCCTAATACGAGCTTGTATAAATTCTCAGTGGAAAAGGACAAAGTCGAATTCCATAGTTCGACTGAAGTACCAGGAACGATTTTAAATCAATTTTCAATGGATGAGTTCAAAGGTACTTTCCGGGTAGCTACAACGAAAGGAGATACTTGGAATGCCAACAAACCTTCAGCGAATAATTTGTATATTTATGATGAGAATTTAAAGCAAATTGGTTCCTTAAGTGATTTAGCTCGAGGAGAACGAATTTATTCTGCAAGATTTATGGGGGAACGGATCTATATTGTCACCTTTAAACAAGTCGATCCATTGTTTGTGATTGATGCTAGCAATCCCAAAAAACCAAAGGTACTAGGTGAGTTGAAAATACCAGGGTTTAGTAATTATCTTCATCCGTATGATGAAAACCATATAATAGGCTTTGGTCATGACACAAAGGTTGTCGCTGATAAAACAAGTACAGGTGAACCAAGGGTGTATACCGATGGGATCAAGATTTCTTTATTTGATATTCGAGATGTGAATGCTCCAAAGGAGAAATTTACCGAAATCATTGGTGGTAGAGGAACATACTCGCCTTTAAATTATGATCATAAAGCTCTTTTATTTAATAAGGAAAAAGGAATTTTTGCATTCCCTATTACTGTTTTTCAAAATATAGAAGGAAAACAGTACGAGCAAAGCTTCGAATTTCAGGGAGCTTATGTGTACGATATCAATTTAGAAGGAATTGAATTAAGAGCAAAGCTCTCACATGACGTTCCTGGCCCATATGAAACATGGGAAGGTGAGATTCAACGAGTCCTTACCATCGAAGATACTTTATATGCCATTTCGCCGACAAAAATTTCTGCATATAACTTAAAAAACTATGAGCAAATTACTGAATCTTCATTGCGTTAAAAAAGGGTAGAATTTCTTCTATCCTTTTTTGGTATTTATCTTATATACTGAATAAGATTATAAGATTATATAAGGAATGAAGGGACAAACATGAATCAACCGAAAATAAATCCATACTTAGTATTGGCCATTGGTGCTGTTGCGGTTTCCACCTCGGCTATTTTTGTTAAATTAGCAAATGCTCCTGCACCCGTTATCGCGTTTTACCGGCTATTTTTTACAGTTCTGCTGATGCTTCCTGTTTTTTTATGGAAATATAGAAATGAACTGAAGGTGATAAAGAAAAGAGATTGGCTCTTTTCTAGTATCTCAGGGGTATTTTTAGCTCTACATTTCATACTATGGTTTGAATCACTTAACTACACATCAGTAACTAGCTCGACTGTTCTTGTGACAATGCAGCCTGTCTTTGCTTTTATCGGAACTTATTTCTTGTTTAAAGAAAAAATAGGCTTAGGTGCTATTTTAAGTACTTGTTTAGCTTTATGTGGTAGCATCATTATTAGTTGGGGTGATTTCCAAATAAGTGGGAGTGCGTTATATGGAGACTTTTTAGCGATTGTTTCCTGCATAATGGTTACAGCCTATCTATTATTTGGGCAAACTGTACGAAAACGCCTAACGCTTGTCACCTATACATTCGTTGTCTACAGTATAAGTACAATTACCTTATTCTTATATGTAGTAATCCTCAAATATCCATTAGGTGGATATGCAGGCCAAGATTGGATGTACTTTTTACTACTAGCAATTGTACCAACTTTACTCGGTCATAATCTTTTCAATTGGTCATTAAAATGGGTAAGTACCTCAACCATTTCGGTAAGTATCCTATTTGAACCAGTTGGTGCTGCGATACTAGCATATTTTATCCTTTCAGAAAAAATCATCCATACACAGATATTCGGAGGAGTCATTATAATACTGGGTATTTGGCTATACTCCATAGGTGAAAGGAAGAAAAAACAGCGGGTTCAACTATCGGAGCAAAGTGTTGGGTAAAGAAAAGCCATGTCTATAGGCGTAGACATGGCTTCATTTTTAAGTGAATTTTCGAGTCATTAAAACGGAGCCGATTCCCATCACTATTAATAAAGCCCCAATTAATAGTAGATTGGAATAAGGACTAGCCGTTGTAGGAAGCTTATTCCCCTGAACTTTTACACTCATCTCTGTAGCCAGAGTTGCTACCGTAAGTAACTTTTCTCCACGTACAAGGATAAAGTCAGAAGCTAGCATATCCTCGGAAACCTTAAGATCCAGCAAATACTCATCATTTGTCCGATAAAGTTCAACTAAAAGCTCTGCCCCATCAAGTGAACTTTTCTCGAGAAGCTTATTATATGCTACAGCTTCCTTAACACCATCTTTTAATAGATAGTACCGGGGCTGTAATTCAAAGATTTCAATCATTTTATCATACATCACGAGAAGTTCTTTTTGCTGCTCTGCCGATAATCCCTCTGAGCTATTATAGGAGAAATATTGCTCTAAATTAGAACTAAGAGACTTCATATTTTCCTCAAGATTTATATCATTTAGACTTAAAAAATGAAGAAATAAACCATCAATTTCATCTTCCGTTAATCCAATTTCTGAGAGCATCCGCTCTGCCTCTACTATTACCTCAGCATGATTTAAATAGAAGTTAACCGTAGTTTCGAGGTCCTTAATAAATAAATAATCATGGATTGACTCCCCAAAACCACCGAGGATATGCTGTAACTCATCCTCATTTAAATTATGTTTTGATAATAGAGTCTGGATGGTCTCTTTGTTAACAGGTTCGCCTAAATAGGAAACCAATTCATCAACAGTCTCAAAATCCTTTACGGACAAATCATAAATTGCTAAATAATCCTCAAGGTCACTCTCAGTAAAACCTGTTTTTGAAGTATAATCTTTTAATTCCTCAGGGGTTACCGCAGCAAACACAACATTAGATAAAAACGAAAACTGGAATAAAAAAATAACCCCAATTAGCAATAACTTCTTCATTCCTCTTCCTCCAAGCCATTATATTCATAGGTCTAGTATTTTCAACTTTTACCAAATAATGCATATGAGAGAAGAATAGACATAAAAAACTGACATCCAAAAGAATGGAATGCCAGATTAAAAACTGAAATTAATAAAATGAACTAGCAAAAAAGCTAAAAACGAAGGCCATAATGATAGACGAAACAAAAGTGATAAAAGTGCTGGCCTCGATTCTTCCTTCATTATTACTTATTCTCAAGCCTTCAATATATACGAATGAAAACAAAAATAAGCACATAGCCAATGATAAAAACATTCCTACTGCTTGCAAAAAGTCAAAAATCAAAACCTTTCCTCCTTCCAATTCCATTACTATTAATAAAATATATGAGTCATTCTAGTAAATATGAATAAAATAATAGAGGACATAGATGGTTTGAAAAATTTAATAGAACCAGCTTTACTAATACTTATAAAAAGTATTTCATCCTAAAACTATTTCTTGTATAATAATTATGGCTTTATCACATGATGAATTAATAGAGAAAAGAGAAGATAGTTCATTTTAAAAAATCCTTAAAACTTTTAAAAAAAAGGTATTGAAAAAGGTTAAAAGAGATGGTATATTAATTCTTGTCGCTAAAACAAGCGACATAGAAATTGAATGAGTGATATAAAACTTTTTAAAAAAAAAGAATTGACACTCAAAATTAAAAATGTTATATTAGAAAAGTCGCTTCTGGGCGACAGAAAAAGTTCTTTGAAAACTGAACACAATACAAGCGTCAACGTTTAATTCTAAAGTAACAAACTATTGAGCAATCAAT